>WYBG01000017.1 GCA_011526015.1 Deltaproteobacteria bacterium
TGGCGGTGATCCCCCCTTTAAAAGATATGGCCCGCGCCCTCTGGTATCGCAACATCCTGGATTACCAGCGGGTGATCGACATCTGCGAGCAGCTTCCTCCGGAATACGCCGCGGACGATTTGCTCCTCAATATCCTCAGTTATTGTTATGGTGAAACCGGGGAACCCTCCCGGGCGGAATCTACCTTGCAGAAGGGGTTCGAGCAGGCCAAGTCTCATGGGGATCGGCAGTTGGAAGCGTACTACCTGGCCACCCTGGGGGCAAGGGAGCGCCAGAAAGGAGATTTCGAGGAGTCGGTTGAGCATTTAGAGAAAGCGCTTTCCATCAGCACCCAGCTCGACGATTTGATGCTCCTGGCGATGGTGGAAAGCGTCTTGGGGGAAACCCTGGCCGGGCAGCGCCGCTTCCCGGAAGCGCAGCGGAGAATCGACCGGGCGATCCAGATCAGCGCGGCTTTGCGAATGGATCAAACCCTGGGGGCGCAATATTTGCACAAAGGAACACTTTACCTGGAATGGGGAAAATTCAGCGACTGTTTGGATGAGTTTGCCCGTTGCGAGCAGATTGCGCAAAAGACCCGGGACCTGAGCCGTCTCGTTGCGGTGTGGATGGAAAGGTGCAGGTTCTACAAAACGCTCAATTTGAATTCTCTCGCTGAATACGAGTACCGGAAAACTTACCAGTGGGCCCGGGAGCACGGTTATAAAAAGCTGGAATTCGAGGCTTTTTCCGGCATTGCCAGCGTGTTGATGGCGGATAAACGCTATGGCGAGGTGCGAAAATTCTATCGCGAGGCGTTGGCCTTGCCGGAGAGCTTTTTTCCCCCGGGGTACCGCATCTATTGGAAATGGATGAATGCGTACACTTATTACCTGGAAGCGCAGTTCGATTCCTCCAAAGCTGAATTCGCGGAAGCCTACGAAGCCGCCCGCAATGCGCCGCAGGATACTTATTCGGAATACGTGCAGGCCTACGCCCGCTTCCGCATCGGGAACATTGCCGCGGCGCAGGGCGACTTTAGCGAAGCGCTGCGAATTTATTCGGAAGATCTGATTAAACAAGTTGCCGGCAGAAACGCGCAATTGAAAATGAACCTCGATCTCTATACCGGCAAGGTCTATGAACAGCAAAACGATCTCGAAAAAGCGCTGGCCCATTACCGCCGGGCTGCGGAAACCCTGGAAAAAAGCCGCGAAGAGTTAAAAGTGGAGCAGCTTCGGATCGGGTATTTTGCCGGCGGCGAGGAGGTTTACCAGGCTCTCATTCACGGCTATTTTAAATTGTACCAACAGAATCGGAAACCGGAGGACCTGGAAAAACTCTTCGCTTACCTGGAAATGGCCCGCGCCCGCACCCTGAAGGACCTGCGCTTCCGCGACGCCGCTTCCCGGGAAAAGATCACCCAAACCCCGGCATATACGGAATACCGGCTGGCCTGTGAAAACCTGCAACGGCTGCAACGCAGAATCCGCCAATCCCCGGCGCAACACGACTCTCTCTACCTGAAATATGAGGCGGCCCGTTTCCAGGTTCTGTTCAACCGCCTGCGCCTGGTCAAAGAAGATTTAGCGACCGCCCGGCCTTCTCTGCCCTCCTTCAGCCAGGTTTTGCAAGGATTGCAAAAATTAGATATGGGATTGCTGCTCTACCATGTTTCGGACAGCAGCGTATTTGCCCTGGCGGCCATGGACCCGCAAACCATTGAAGCGGTCGAATTCGAGATTTCCCGCGATTCTCTCGCCGGATTGATCGACCGCCTGCTCGGCCCGTTCCATAAAATTCCCGGGAAGGCCGTCAAAAATACTCCCTTCCACGCCGGTATTGCCCACGATTTGTACCGCATCCTGGTAAAACCGCTGGAAGAGAAAATCACCCTGAAGAAAGATCTGCTGCTGATTCCGGACCTGGCGCTCAGCGGGCTGCCCTTTGAAATGCTGCTCGGCGCGCCCCCCGCCGCAGAGCGGTATTTCCCCACCGACTCCGCAGAATATGCGCAGGACTTTTTGCTGCACCGCTATTCTTTCCTGTACAGCCCCAGCGCCTGGCTGGGCAGCGGCGTGGCGGCGCCGGAACCTTCTCGGCCGCAGATTTTAGTGCTGGCAAACCCGGTTACCGCGGAAACAGATTCAACCGGGGAAAGCTTTGCCCAACGCGCTGCCTCCCGTTCCAACTGGCGCTTCGGCATCCTGTGGTACGCCGACAAAGAAGGGGAACGGATTCGGGAAATCTATCCCGCCACCACCATTTTCAAGCGCGAGGCCGCGACACCGGGAGTGTTGAAAGAACAGGCCTCTCGCTACCGCATTCTGCACTTTGCCACCCACGCGTTTGCCGATACGGTATTCGACGCCTTCTCCGGGCTGGTCCTGGCGCCTGGCGAAAACGCCGACGATGACGGCTTACTGATGGGATTCGAAATTGCGGACATGCGCTTCGATTGCGACCTGGTGGCCCTCAGCGCCTGCGAAACCGGGGTGGGGCAGAAAGTTGCCGGGGAGGGAGTGTTAGGGCTGCCGCGCCTGTTCCTGGGCGCCGGGGCCCGGCGCGTGCTGATGACCCATTGGAAAGTGGGCGACCGCTTTTCCCTGGAACTGATGCCTCAATTTTACGACCGCTTTCTGAACCGGGGCCAGTCCCAGCCCCGCGCCCTGGAGGAGGCCAAGCGGTTCATGCTCGCGCAGGCGGAGCCGGAAGAGGGCGTGCACTACCGCCATCCTTTCTTCTGGGCGGCGTTTACCCTGTACGGGGAACCGGAGCTTCCTCCCGCGCAACCCGCTTTCCCTGCAACCCGTTGGATTCTCGGAACCCTTTTAGTGATTCTGGCGGCAGGATTATCCTACTGGATATATTCGCGCCGGCGCAACCGCGCGAATGCCGGTTAAATTTTTTCAATGCGGTCCGGTTTTATGGTGTTATTGTGTTCTGGTGTTTTAGTGTTATATACCGCGTAAGGTCATAAATTGTGTTTTTAAATTTTTCGGGTATATGGGTATAAGGTATAGGGAAAACAATGCCTTATACCCTATACCTTATATCCTCAAAAATCACAGTTTATGCCCTTATACA
>WYBG01000018.1 GCA_011526015.1 Deltaproteobacteria bacterium
CCCCTTTGTCATGCCCGAATGTCTTTATCGGGCATCCACAGGCCTAAAACTTATAGATTCCCGATAGAAACATTCGGGAATGACCCAGGAGAAAGGGTTCAACAACTTAGTGCGCAATGCACTAGCTGACTGCTGACTGCTGAAAGCTGACCGCTGGCGGCTGGCGGCTGATCACTGAACAGGTGCGAAAAATCTATCACCCGCCATTTTTGACTGGAATCACGCGAAAACCGGCGAATGGGTTTAATTTTGTCTCAAGTATAATAGAAAAGTGGCGATAAAAGAACATGCTTATACCCAAGCGGAGGTGTTGTTAGATGAAAACCATTTACATAGCAATGCTCACCCTGTTACTGGCGCTGCCGGGAGCGGGCCGGTTATTTGCCCAGCCCACTTACGATTTGCAGTTCCGCCTGGAGCAGAACGAGGCAACGGTAAACGGGATTTACGAAGTGACCGCGCAGATCAAGGCCAACGTGGACACGTTTAGAATGGGCTCCAGCAACCTGGTATTTACTTACAACACCGACGCCCTCAGCAGCCCCGCGCCCATCGGCCCCGGCCCCGATACCCTGCAAATTCAGGCCATCCACAACTTCAGCGGGGGGGATTATGCTAAAATCACCCTCACCGAACCGGCCCCCGGCAGAATGTCCCTCAATATCGAATTATTCGAGCCGGATTCCGGCGCTATGGTGCCGATGAGCTTTGTGGATATCGCCACCATCCGCTTTACCATTGAAGACGACGCGGAGCCCAGCGACTTAGTGTGGCGCACCGCCTCGCCCAACCCCCTCACCCTGTTCCAGAATGACGAAGCCACGGTGCTCAATTCCGCCAGCCTGGCCGACGAAGTGCTCTTAGCAGACCTGAAGGTGTTTTTGGAAGGGCCGTACAGCGGGGGGAGCATGAGTACGACTTTGAATACCAGCGATTATATACCCCTCGACCAGCCCTTTAATACCGCCCCCTGGAATTACGCCGGAACCGAGAGCGTTGAAGCGATTCCGGGCGGGGTGGTGGACTGGGTGCTGGTGCAAATCCGTTCCGATGAAACCACCGAGCAGGCGAGCCGGGCAGCGTTTTTAAAGAGCGACGGAATGATCGTGGATTTGAACGGAACCAGCCCGATTACTTTTGACGTGCCGGATAATAACTACTATATGGTGATTTATCATCGCAACCACCTGGAAATCATGAATGCTACCCCTATGACACTTAATGAAGCCAGTGTGGAATCCCCTTATGATTTTACTTCCGGACAATCCCAGGCGTATGGGACGGATCCTATGGTAGAGTTAGGAATAGGAACGGGGGTGTATGGGATGATTGGGGGAGACAGTAACCATGATGGAAATATAACGGTTGCTGATAATAACCTCATAATGCTCAAGCGAAATACCGAGGGCTACGAAAATGAGGATATTAACATGGATGGTAATGTAACCGTGGCGGACAACAATAAAACCATGAATAACAGAAATAAATCAACTCAGGTACCTCAAGAAGAAGATAAGAATAACAAAAAGAAAGTAGATCATATTCAATCTAAACGATCAAAAATAGATTAAATTGAAGTCTGTTCATATATCATTTTTATGAGGAGAATACAACTTATGCGTATCATCCTACTGATATCGATACTATTTTTAACATTTTCTGAAAGTTTTGCCCAATCTTTATCAGCCAGAATATCTAATCCCAGGATAGTTGCTGGAGAATTTAAATGGGATGTGGAAATTAACCGCACTGATAATTGGGGAACTGGTGGAAATGCAATTTTAGGAAATTGTGATTTCTATTTTTTTGTAAATAAGCCAGGGTTTACAAGCGCAGCTCCTACTCTCTCCAGTATTCATTCAGCGATATCTGGAAATGATAATTATAGTCTTACAACTGGTCGAGCTGGTGGAGGAGGTCAAGCCTTCATTGCAATGGTTTATGATAATTTTGGTGGGGGAACTAATTGGTATCCTCCATTGAATTCCTGGGAACTACTTTTTACTGCAAGTTTAGTGATTGATGATCCTAATCAAAATAGTGAATTGAGTTGGCACACAACGTCTACCGGTTTTTCCAGAGGTAACGGCCTGCCCTTAACAGAAACGTTGACGGGAGATGGGGATATTTCTCTCCCTGTCCAACTCACCGCCTTCACCGCCACCCCGGAAGCGGATAAAATCGTCTTGAAATGGACCACCCAGAGCGAAGTCAACAACCTCGGCTTCGAGGTGTACCGTTCCGGCGAGGAAACCGGCGCTTACGCCATGGTCGCCTCCTTCGAGAATACTCCCGCGCTCCAGGGCGGGGGCAACTCCAACACCGCGCGGGAATATACTTACGAAGACGCCATCATCAGCAACGGGGGAACCTACTGGTACCAAATCGCGGACGTGGATTACCAGGGCGTGCGCACTTTCCACGGCCCGGTGTCCGCCCAGGCGCCGGACCTGATCCCGGAAGCCTACGCCCTGCGGCCCAACTATCCCAATCCTTTCAACCCGGAAACCACCATCCGCTTCGAGGTGCCGGCGGATCCCGCCAGCAACGGCAAAATCGCCCTGGCGATCTATAACAACCTGGGCATGGCGGTGCGTAGCCTGGTCTCCGGCAGCGTGCAGCCGGGCATCCACACCGTGAAATGGGACGGCCGCAACGACCGCGGAGACCAAATGGCCAGCGGGATCTATTTCCTGCGTTTGCAGGCGGGGAGTTTCGTGCAAACTCAAAAAATGTTGTTAGTTCGCTGAGTTGTTAAAGGTTCTATACTGTATACTGCCGGTTCGTTCCTTTTCACCCGGGTTTTTCAAATTTAGTTTTCAATACCGATCACGTTTGATATTTTATGCCCTATGGAACAACAACTACAAGTAACCAGTGAACGTGTTGACGATATACCC
>WYBG01000171.1 GCA_011526015.1 Deltaproteobacteria bacterium
GTGGGGCGCGGTGCTGCAATACAAAGACCGGGTGAAGGAGATTTACGGCGGGGAGAAGAACACCACCAACAACCGCATGGAACTGACCGCCTGCATCAAAGCCCTGGAGCAGGTGAAGCTGAAAAACAGCGAAATCGAGATGTATTGCGACAGCGCCTACATCGTGAACTGCTTCCGGCAGGGCTGGCACCTGAAATGGCAGCGAAACGGCTGGATGACTTCCAAAAAAGAGCCGGTGGAGAACCGCGACTTGTGGGAGCGGTTGATTACCCTGGCCGATCAATACAAGGTCGCTTTCCAAAAAGTAAAAGGCCACGCCGGGGTGGAATTGAACGAACGCGCCGACCGGTTGGCCAACCGCGGCATGGCGGAAGCTGAAAAAAATTCCCCCCAATCATCACTCGCCACTCGCCACTCGCCACTCGCCAATCAAGGTTCTGTTCCCCGGCTGAGCTACCGCGCGGTAGAGGGCGGCTACCTGCTGCGCTTGCCGCGCGGGGCGCGGGTAATGGAAGCCCTGCTGAATTTTGTCCGGGAGAAAAACATCGGCGGCGGGGCATTCTCGGCCATCGGTGCGTTGGAGGAGGTGGAATTAGGCTATTTTCGCCTTTCCGATCATCAATACCTGCGCAAAAAATTGAACGGAATTTATGAGCTGGTCTCCTTCAGCGGCAACGTCAGCTATGCCGGAGACCAGCCGGTGGTGCACGCCCACGCCGTGCTCGGCGATGCCGATTTTCAGACTGTTGCCGGGCACTTCTTCGACGGTGCCGTGGCGGTAACCATGGAGGTTTATCTCATGGTTTTCAGCGAAAAAATTGCCCGCCGCCGCGATGAAGAAACCGGCCTGAATTTGCTCGACCTGTAACGGCTGGTATTACCCACGGGAACCTTATGAAAAACCACCGCTGGATCTACTGGCTCAAACTGCTGGCCGGTATTATTCTGATCTTTATTCTGTACCAAAAAATCAATCGCCGCGAGCCGATTCTCGAAGCCTTCCGGGTAACCGATTGGAGCAATATTGCCCTGTGCATCGGTCTGCTCATCCCCAATATCGGATTGGCCTTCCTGAAATGGCGCTACCTGCTGAAAAACCGTTTTGCCAATGTCTCCAACCGCGAAGTTTTTGGCTCCCTGATGTTCGGCTACACCCTCGGCCTCATCACCCCCGGGCGGATCGGGGAATTGGGGCGCGGTTTATTCTTCACGGATAAAAACAAGCTTACCGTTACCGGCCTGAACCTGTTAGACAAAGCCGCCAACCAGATCATCGTCTTCACCTTAGGAGGCGCGGCGCTGGGTCTCATGCTGATCCAGCGAAAACTCGGCGAGATCAGCCATCCGCGGCTCCTGTTCGTGGGCAGCCTGGCGGTGCTGCTCGTCCTCTGGCTGGTGATGCTCAACCCGCGGCGGATTCGCGCCCTTCTGCACCGCTTCAGCCGCCGCTTTTCGCCTCGATCTAAAATTCATGCCTTCATCGCTGCCCTGGACCACGTTACCCTTAAAGACAGCCTGGCGGTGCTGGCGCTCAGCTTTACCTGGATCATGGTGATCACGGTGCAGTACCACATCCTGGTGCTGGCCTTTACCCCGGTGTCATGGTGGGATTCCCTGGAAGCGGTGAGCGCGGTTCTGTTCGTAAAAACCTTTTTACCCTTCACCTTTGGGGATTTGGGAGTGCGGGAAGGGGTAGCCATTTACTTTTATTCCCGGTTCGGAATATCCTCCGCCGCGGTGTTCAACGCTTCCTTGCTGGTTTTTCTGATCAATTTTCTGGCACCCGCGCTTTGCGGGGTGTATTATCTTTTCCAGGTTCGGGAGAAGTACAACGGCAAAGTTTCCGCCCCTTCCGAGCCGCCGGCGCAAGCGCCCTCTCCCTGCCCGGCCCTGGCGGAAAGCAGATCGCACGATGATTGAAACGGTTTTTCTATTCCTGAGCCTCTTTTACGGCGGTTTAATCCTGTTTTTTTATATTGGAATACGCCGGGAGCGGGCGCGAAAGCCCTCTTCCAACCACTGGCAGCCCTTTGTATCCGTGCTGGTGCCGGCCCGCAACGAAGCCGCCCATATCATTCCCACCCTGCAAAGCCTGGCCGGCCAGACCTACCCGGCCTCCCGCCTGGAAGTGATCGTGATCGACGACCATTCCAGCGACTGCACCGGGGAGACGGTTCGCGGGTTCATTGCCGCCCATGGCCTGGCGCATTTCCAACTGCTGAGCCACCGGGTGGACGGCATCCAGCCCTCTTATAAAAAAACCGCTATCGCTTACGCGCTGCAATCCGCCCGGGGAGAGATCATTATGACCACCGACGCAGACTGCCGGGTGCAGCCGGATTGGGTGGCCTCGATGGTAAGCTGTTACGACGCGGAGACCGGCATTGTCGCGGGATTGGCCGCTTTCGATCCGGAGCATGAGAAAACCCTGTTCCACAAGCTGCAAACCCTGGAATTCGCCGGGCTGGTGTTTGCCGGGGTGGGAGCGATCGGGAACCACTATCCTCTGATTTGCAACGGCAGCAACCTGAGTTACCGCAAGGCGGCCTACGATGAAGTGGGCGGCTTTGCCGGGCACGACCACGTTCCCTCCGGCGACGACGACCTGTTCATGCAGAACGTGTATCATTACACTCGCTGGAAAGTCCGCTATAACCTGGATTACCGGGCGGTGATTTTTACCCGCCCGGTAGATTCCCCGGGCGCATTTTTGAACCAGCGCGCCCGCTGGGCCTCCAAAGGAACCCATTATCCCGGCTTCAAAACCTTGTTCATCCTGCTGCTGATCTATTTTTTCTACGTTTCCCTGCTGAGTTTGCCGGTTCTTGCCCTGACGGGGCGATTTTCCGGCACGGTATTGCTGACCGGTTTTCTGCTCAAGCTCATCCCGGAGTTCCTGGTGCTGGGCGAAGCGGTGAAGGTTTTGCAGCGGCGCGAACTGTTGCGATGGTTTGTGATGGCCGAAATTTTCCATGTTCCGTACATCGTGCTGGCGGGGTTGAGAGGGTTTTTCAAATTATATCGCTGGAAGCTGAAAACGTAAAACGTAATTCGTAATATTTACTGCGTATTGCGTATTGCGTATTCCGTTTTTGTTACGCAATACGCAATACGCAATACAAAATACACCTCACATTTTACGCATTACGTTTCACGCTTCATCGAATTAAACACCCGGGTAACCCTGATGCTCTCCCATCGCGCTCTTGCCGGAATTTTTTACAAACCCTTTCCCGGGATCATCTGGCAGTATCCCGCGAGCGAGAATGCCGTTTACCTCACCTTTGACGACGGTCCCTACCCGCCGGTCACGAAACCGCTTTTAGAAATGCTGAGCGCTCTCCGGATTCCCGCCACCTTTTTCCTCTCCGGCGAGAACCTTTTTCGTTACCGCCGCGAATTGCCGGAACTGGATTATTCCCCCCACCGGGTGGGCAGCCATTTTTACCGCCACGTTTCCCTGTTCTTCACCAGTTCCCGAAGATTGCAAAAGGGCCTCCACCTCACCGATCGGTTGATTTCCCAATACCTGCGCCGCGAGGCGCATCTCTTCCGCCCGCCCTACGGGGTATTCAACCCCCGGCACTTTCCAACGCTGCAAAATGCGGGCAAGAAAATGGTGCTCTGGTCGCTGATGGCCTACGATTTCAAATGGGAAAAGGAGCGTATTTTAAGGCATCTCTGCGAGTCGGCGCGCCGCGGCGACATCATCGTGTTTCACGACTCGCCGAAAACCGCGGGGGTGCTGTTAGAGGTAATTCCGCGGTTTATCGGCTTTTGCCGGGAGCGGGGGTGGAGGTTTGATGCCATCAAATAAGGCAGGCGCGATGAGGAAAATTTTTCGAATTTTCGATCAAGCGCACATCTACCCTCGTAAACAAAATTATGGTTTTGGGTGATTTATTTCCTTAAATTATCGCCGGTTCAAATTCGACAATTTTGCTTGAAATCTTGCTCCGGAAAGCTCTTTGAACTTTAGAATGGGTTTCTCGGAAGAACGTCAAAATCCATTCGCAAATAACCCTATCGGGTTTATCTTTTTCCGGGGGCAGCCATGCTCCGGATATTTTTTACAGCGGTAATCCTGCCTTTTAACAGCGCCACAGCGGTTAGTCCCCTACCCTCATACCTGCCAAAACCCTTTTATTGTCAAGTCTTGATCCCAGGGCAGGCGATTTCGGCTTCAGCCGGAACCGCCTGCATGTAACCGACCAATTACATCATTCATTCATATCCTATCCGACGCGTTCCGATTGCGGGCATTGAGCGTTGATCCGCTCATTCACGAAGGCAAACAGGTGTTTTTCGGGAGCGCCTCTGCCATTCCCGTTCCATATCACCAGAGCCTTGTACTCTCAGGTCATATATGGGAATTTCAAAATGAATTGGGGAACCGGCGAGCGCGAGAAACGGAAACCTGAATCCCCGGTTCTCCCCTTCTCCCCTTCTCCGTTTCATTGGGTTAGAGCAGCATTCTGCGCTATCAACGATTCTCAAATGTCAGATGATAGCATAACATAAACCTTAATAACCCAGGTAAATAGCCATGAAACATCTCACCTTTCTCAGCACATTGCTTCTTTTCGTGTTTATTCAATTCGCCCTGGGGCAAATCCCCAAAACCATGAGCTACCAGGGCGTATTAACCGACGCCAGCGGCGCGCCGGTGCCGGAGGGCGATTATAGCCTGACCTTCAAATTATACGAAGTCGCCAGCGGCGGCAGCGCCCTCTGGTCGGAAACCCAAACCGTAGCGGTTAGCGAGGGCATTTTTAACGTCATCCTGGGAAGCATCTCTCCCCTGAACCTGGCTTTTGACAAACCTTACTGGCTGGGCCTGGCGGTAGCGCCGGGGGCGGAGCTAACCCCTCGAACCCCCCTGGCTTCCGCGCCTTACAGCTTAAACCCTGCTGAGGGCGGCGGCGGGGGATGGAGCGATGACGGCAGCGTGGTGCGCCTGACCACCGTAACAGACAGCGTGGGCATCGGCACCGCCAATCCTACCGAAAAATTGGAAGTGAGCGGCAACCTCAAGCTGCTCGATACCCTGTTCTTCGGCGTCAGCGATGACGCCATGATCCATCGCAGCGGCGGACAGTTGGTTCTCCAGACCGATGACATGTCGATCCGCATCCATAACGATCCCGCGATGTACATCGATTATGGGGTTCACGTCAACAGCACCGTGGAAATGGCCGGGTTCAAGATGCCCACCGGGGCGGCCAACCAGTACGTGTTGACCTCGGACGCCACCGGCCAGGGAACCTGGCAGCCAACCGCCGCAGCCGCGAACGCCTGGAGCCTTACCGGCAACAGCGGCGCCGCTCCCCCAACCAACTTTTTAGGCACCAGCGACCTTCAGCCCTTCGAGATCAAGGTCAACAACAGCCGGGTTTTCCGCTTCGAGCCGGGGAGCGAAAATGCTCCCAACCTGATCGGCGGCAGCAGCACCAACTATGTTGCCAGCGGGGTCAAAGGAGCCACGATTGGCGGCGGAGGGAGCCAGGATGCCTGGAACGCGGTGAGCGCAGATTTCGGAACCATCGGCGGGGGCAAAGATAATCGCGCCAGCGGTGAATTTGGCACAGTTGGCGGGGGAAAGGACGCCCGCGCCTACGGCAACTATGCCGCGGTGGGAGGAGGATTTGACAACGCCGCCGGGGGCAGATCCGCTGCCATTGCCGGGGGCGAAGAGAATGGCGCCGATGGCAGCCATTCTGCCGTGGGCGGGGGCCGCAGCAATTCCGCCCAGGGCGATTACGCCACGGTGCCGGGCGGGCATTATAATGCCGCGCTGGGAAAGTACAGTTTTGCCGCCGGAAAAAACGCCGGGGCAAACCATGACGGTTGCTTCGTCTGGGCAGATAGCGTGGGAGGATTTTCTTCCAGCGCGCCGAACCAGTTCCTCATTCGCGCTTCCGGGGGCGTGGGCATCGGCACCGCCAATCCCCAGGGCCGGCTGCACGTGGACGACGAAAGCGGCCCATCGGTTCCTTTTATCGTCTCGCGGGACGGCAACAAGATTTTTGAGACCCAGGTAACCGCCAATAACGCCGGAAAAGTGGTCATTTACGATGACGACGAAGATGCCAGGATCGTATTCAATACCCGGGGAGACAGCTACATCCTCTGGAATAATTTCGGGATCGGCACCGATAATCCGACTGCATTACTCGATGTGGCAGGCCACACTAAAACCCAGGTTTTGGAGATCACCGGTGGTTCGGATCTCTCCGAACAGTTTGATATTCATGGTACGGGAGTAGAAATATCCCCCTCTCCCGGTATGGTGGTATGTATCGATCCCGATCATCCCGGGGAACTGGCGATCAGCGCCCGGGCTTATGACCGCAGGGTTGCCGGGATTATCAGCGGGGCCGGCGGCATAAAACCGGGTATGTTGATGGGGCAGCAAGGTTCGGAAGCCGCTGGCAAAAACCCGGTAGCCTTAACCGGCCGGGTGTATTGCCGGGCGGATGCATCCCACGGCGCTATAATGCCCGGCGATCTTCTGACTACTTCCGAAATCCCCGGCCATGCTATGAAAGTTACAGATTATAGCAAAGCCCAGGGCGCAATAATCGGTAAAGCAATGACTGCGCTGGAACAAGGGCAAGGTTTGGTACTCGTGCTGGTAACTTTACAATAAGAGAGGAGGTGTGAACATGAAAAGATTCATCCCCAAAGTTGCATTAGGAGGTCAAAGTTTAAGGTTCTCTTTGGCTCTTTGTGCAATCTTTATTTCTGCCTTCCTGCAAGCGGGAGAGTTGAGCGAGCAGGATGTTCGCGCTGCCGTGGAAACCTGGGTGCGCCATGTAACTGCTGACGCCCGGCCCGAGGCCTTTATTGTAAAAATGGAACCTCATGTAGTTGATGGTAAGACAGTTGCTTACATCGCTCACCTTTTTCGGGAAGGCTTTTGTTTGTGCGGTGCGGATAATTTAGTTCTCCCGGTATATCTATACAATCCAGGTGGGATTTATGATCCCGAAAATCCGGATTGTCAATACATTCTATGGGAAATTGCCACAAGAACAAAAAAACTTACAGAGGCGATCAGAGAAGGCGAACCGGAAGCGCAACAATATCAAGAAGCCCTCTCGGATAGGGCCGAATTGTGGCAAAACCTCATTTCCGGCATTGCGCCGGAGAGAATCGAAAAAGAAAGGAATCTCCTGATCGAACCCGATTCAATGAGTCTCAGCCTGACCGCTCAATGGGACCAGATCTCCCCATACAATGACCAGTGCCCGGAGCTGACACCCGGTGCGGATGAACACACTTTAGTGGGTTGCATTGCTACGGCTATGTCGCAAATCATGTATTACTGGAAATGGCCGAATTCCGGCGTTGGGACCGGCAGCACAGTTTATTACTACCGTTGGAGAACTAACTGGGATCAGGAACCCCTAACAAATGATCCCGGCATTCCGCCAGAGAAGTGGGGTGGCCGACTTGAATGGATAGCGACTGCCGGCGGGAGATTGCGGATGAATGGTTACTGGGATTATAGTCTTTATTACGCTGCCCGGGAAATAAACGATGATCCTGATTATCTAAGTGCCCTTGAAAATCTTTGGAACAGGATGACTCCGGCATCAACGAACTGTTGGGTAAATTTTGGCGCGGCAAACTATAACTGGAGTATTATTGCGGATATTCATACTGACCCACCCGATCCAGGGGATGCCGAGGTGGCCGAGTTGTGCTATCACGCTGGCGTCAGCGTAGCAATGGGATATGGTATCTGGGGATCCGGGTCATCTACCCCGTTAGTCGCAAACGCACTTGAAGACCATTTTCATTATGATCCCGATGCGGTAGGTGAAGATAGAAATATCTCTACCATGACAGAGGAGATTCTATGGCTTCGGCCTTTGGAAATTAGCGGCTGTATTGCCGATAACATCGGTTGTCACGCCTGGGTTGTATATGGTTATAACAAAGCCACTGACCCGGACAGGCAGTTCTTAATGAATATGGGGTGGGGGCCGGGGTCGAGCCATGTTTGGTACTCCTGCGATAACATTTTTCCCTTTGACCAATATCATGTTACTCGTATTGCACCGGAAGATGTAGTGAAGTTTGTGGGGAATAACAGTTCTGGCAACGGCTCCCCGGGCAACCCCTACAAGGGCATTGAAGAAGCAGTTGTTTTAGCGCCTGATGATGCGACGCTGATATTTAAAGCCGGTTCTATCAACACCTTTTCCGCCGGCACCCTGGTCATCAACCGCCCCTTAACGCTTAAAGGTGTAGATGTTGTGATTCAAAAACAGTGAGCGGTTTTAGGTGAGACTCATTTAAGTAAAAAGTAGCTCTCGGTCAATCGGGGAACCGGCGAATGGGGGAAATGGAGACCTGCATCTCCCATTCTCCCCTTCTCCGTTTCATTGAGTTAGAGCAGTATTCTGCGCTATCAACAGTTCTCAAATGTCGGATGATAGCATAACATAAACCTTAATAAACCAGGTAAAGAACCATGAAACATCTCACCTTTCTCAGCACATTGCTTCTTTTCGTGTTTATTCAATTCGCCGCGGGGCAAATTCCCAGAACCATCAGTTACCAGGGGGTTTTAACCGACGCCAGCGGCGCGCCGGTGCCGGACGGTAATTATCCCCTGCATTTCCGGTTATACCAATCTCCCATCGGCGGAAGCCCGATCTGGATGGAAAATCAAACCGTGGCGGTTACCGACGGGATTTTCAACGTTACGCTGGGGAGCCTCAACCCTCTCACCCTGCCCTTTAACACCGCCTACTGGCTGGGTGTTACTGTTCCTCCCGGTCCGGAATTAACTCCCCGAACCCCTCTCACTTCAACGCCCTACAGCTTAAGCTCGGGCGGAGGCGGCGGGGGATGGAGCGATGACGGCAGCGTGGTGCGCCTGACCACCGTAACAGACAGCGTGGGCATCGGCACCGCCGATCCTACCGAGAAATTAGAAGTGAATGGGAACCTCAACCTGCTCGATACCCTGTTCTTCGGCAGCGATGAAGCCATGATCCATCGCCCCGGCGGGGAGTTGGTCATCGAGACCGATGATATGCCGATCCGCATCCATAACGATCCCGCGATGTACATCGATCACCACGTTTATGTCAACAGCACCGTGGAAATGACCGGGTTCAAAATGCCCACCGGGGCGGCCAACCAGTATGTATTGACCTCCAACGCCACCGGCCAGGGAACCTGGCAGCCGGCCGCCGCAGTCGGGAACGCCTGGAGCCTTACCGGCAACAGCGGCGCCGCTCCCCCAACCAACTTTTTAGGCACCACCGACCTTCAGCCGTTCGAGATCAAGGTCAACAACAGCCGGGTTTTCCGCTTCGAGCCGGGGAGCGAGAATGCTCCCAACCTGATCGGCGGCAGCAGCACCAACAATGTTGCCAGCGGGGTAAAAGGAGCCACGATTGGCGGCGGAGGGGGTGGGAACAGCGTGGGGGCGGAATACGGAACCATCAGCGGGGGCGCCGATAACCACATCATCGGCAGATTTGGCGCAGTTGGCGGGGGAAAAGATGTCTCGATCGAAGGCGATTTTGCCGCGGTGGGAGGAGGATTTGTCAACTTCGCCGGTGGCAGAGCCGCTGCGATTGCCGGGGGCGAGGAGAATGACGCGGCTGGCAGCCACTCTGCCGTGGGCGGAGGCTTCAGCAATGACGCCTGGGGCGCTTACGCTACGGTGCCGGGCGGGTATTCCAATACCGCGCTGGGAAAATATAGCTTTGCCGCCGGAAACCATGCCCGCGCAAACCATGACGGCTGCTTCGTCTGGGCGGATAGCATTCAGGAAGAATTTGCCTCTACCGCGCCGAGCCAGTTCCTCATTCGCGCTTCGGGGGGAGTGGGTATCGGCACCGCCAATCCCCAGGGGCGGCTGCACGTGAACGTCGAAAGCGGCTCAGCAGTTCCTTTTGTCGTCTCGCGGGGGGAAGGTGATAGGCTTTTTGAGATCCAGAAAACCCCCAATGACGCCGGAAAAGTGGTCATCTACGATGACGACGAAGATGCCGATATCGTGTTCAATACCCGGGGAGACAGCTACATCCGTTGGAATAATTTCGGGGTCGGCACCGCCGCTCCCCAAACCCTGCTGGCGAACACCGATGACGACGGAACCGGCGCTGTTCCCAACGATGATGCCCTGGTGTGGAAATCTACCGGGGAAAGTTTCGCCGCCATCATCAACAACGAAGGCAGCGGCAACGGGGTGCGCATCGAGACCAATCCCGGCACTGCGGTCAGAACGTTCGAGACCTCCAACGGATTGGGTTACGGCCTGTTTGTCGATGGCAATAACAACGTCTCCGTGGGCATGACCGGGGGATGGACGAACCGCTTCAGCGTGAACGGGGCGGTGGCCGTCGGGTTCAGTTTTGCCGGCCAGACCGCTCCCGCTAACGGGATGATCGTGGAGGGCAAGGTGGGCATCGGAACCAGCGGGGTCAACAATATTTTGACGGTGCAGCAAAACTCCGCCAGCGACCCCATCGCCGACGCCTGGACCACTTACAGCTCCCGGCGCTGGAAAACCAACATCCGCCCCATCGAGAGCGCAATGGAAAAAATCCGCCGCCTGCGCGGGGTAAGGTTCGACTGGAAGGAGAGCGGCAAGCCGGATATCGGCCTGATCGCCGAAGAGGTCGGGGAAGTGATCCCGGAAGTGGTGGCCTACGAAGAGAACGGTATCGACGCCAAATCCGTGGATTACGCCCGGCTGGTGGCGGTGCTCATCGAGGGGATGAAGGAACAGCAGAGGCAGATCGAGGAATTGAAAGCGGTGATTCAAACCCTGGCGGCGGAAAAAGCGCAAGAAGCGGGGAAATCCGCGAGCACGGAGCAGAGCGCCACTCTCCCGAAATAAGATTAGACTTTATTGGAAATAAAAATTTAGACAGGACATACAGGATGATACAGGATAAAGATGTCGAAAAATCAATGGCTTCATATCCGGTGAATCCTGTTTTATCCGGTCAAAAATTAATTTCAATAAAGTCTGTTCGAAGATTGTAACACCATTCTAAGCGGAAGGAGTATCGTTATGAAACGCGTACCTTTTCTCAGCATCGCATTTCTATTGGCAATCTTTCATTTTGCCCTGGGGCAAATCCCCAGAACCATGAGTTACCAGGGCGTATTAACCGACGCCAGCGGCGTTCCGGTGCCGGACGGCAATTATAACCTGACCTTCAAATTGTACGAAGTCTCCGCCGGCGGCAGCGCCGTCTGGTCGGAAACCCAAACCGTAGCGGTCAGCGAGGGCATTTTTAACGTCCTCCTGGGAAGCGTCTCTCTCCTGAACCTGGCTTTTGACAAACCTTACTGGCTGGGCCTGGCGATAGCGCCGGGGGCGGAGCTGATTCCTCGAATCCCCCTGGCTTCCGCGCCTTACAGCTTAAACCCTGCTGAGGGAGGCGGCGGGGGATGGAGCGATGACGGCAGCGTGGTGCGCCTGACCACCGTAACAGACAGCGTGGGCATCGGCACCGCCGATCCTACCGAAAAATTGGAAGTGAGCGGCAACCTCAAACTGCTCGATACCCTGTTCTTCGGCATCAGCGATGACGCCATGATCTATCGCGACGGGCAGTTGGTCATCAAGACCGATGATATGTCGATCCGCATCCATAACGATCCTGCGATGTTTATCGACTACGGGGTTCACGTCAACAGCACCGTGGAAATGACCGGGTTCAAAATGCCCACCGGGGCGGCCAACCAGTACGTGTTGACCTCGGACGCCCTTGGCCAGGGAACCTGGCAGCCGGCCCCGGGCGGCGGTATCGGCGGCGGCGGCGCAGTCAATTACCTGCCCAAATTTACCGGACCAACTGCGATAGGCAATTCGGAAATCTATCAAAGCGGCAACAACATCGGCATTGGAACGGCGACTCCGCTTGAAAAACTGGAGGTTAATGGTAATTTAAGAGTGAAAACTGACGGCAGTGTCCAATTCGGCAGCGATGAATACAGAATAGGACGGGATTTAAATGATTTGCGGTTTTATACCGACGACGAGCCTAACCTGGTTATTCAGAGTAACGGTTACGTTGGCATTGGTACGACGACTCCCGCCAATGAGCTTTCTGTAGGCGGTACGATGAATGTTAGCGGCAACGTGGGCATCGGAACGACAACCCCCACCCAGAAACTCCATGTTGAAGGTAATCTACGATTGATCAACAATGGCTGGATTCAGTTCGGCCACAATACCGACTACCGGATCGCCCGAGTCGCGAACGATTTGAAGTTTTATACCGATGGAGATCCGAATCTGGTGGTTCTGGATGGCGGCCAGGTCGGCATCGGAACAGAAACTCCCCAGGAACTATTGGATGTTAGCGGTACCGCCCGAGTGGCCGGGTTCAAAATGCCCACTGGCGCGGCCAACCAGTACGTGTTGACCTCAGACGCCGCCGGGGTGGGAACCTGGCAGCCGGCCGCCGCGGCCGCGAACGCCTGGAACCTTACCGGCAACAGCGGCACCGCTCCCCCGGCCAACTTTTTGGGTACTAGCGACCTTCAACCGTTCGAGATCAAGGTGAACAACAGCCGGGTTTTCCGCTTCGAGCCGGCGGGGAGTCTGAATGGTCCCAACCTGATCGGCGGCAGCAGCGTCAACAATGTTGCCAGCGGGCTGGAGGGAGCCACGATTAGCAGCGGAGGCCGGAACGATGAGCCAAACACCATTACAGCTTCCTTTGCAACCATTGGCGGAGGCTCCGATAATCACGCCAATGGTGAGTACGCCACGGTTGCCGGCGGGGAAGCGAATTTTGCTAATGAGGATTTTGCCACGGTTGGCGGAGGCGAAGACAACCAGGCCAGCGGCGGATTTGCCACGGTTGCCGGCGGGGAAGAGGGTTATGCTGCTGGCCATTGTGCCACGGTAGGCGGAGGCCATGACAACGAGGCCATGGGCAGCTATGCCACTGTTGCCGGAGGATTTGAAAATGCTGCCAATGCTGAAGCGGCTACTGCCGGCGGAGGTAACTTTAATCGTGTGACGGGAGCTTATGCCACCGTCCCGGGCGGGAAGGATAACGGCGCTGCCGGCCGATACAGTTTTGCGGCGGGGCACCTGGCCAGTGCCGCCCACGATGGCACTTTTGTATGGGCAGATGCAATCGGATCGGATTTTTCCTCCACCGCCCCGAACCAGTTCCTCATCCGCGCCAGCGGCGGGGTGGGAATTAGAACCAACACTCCACGCGCAGATTTGCACGTTGACGGACACCGGCGTTACGCCGGGTATTTTACCTCCGATAGCGCCAGCGGCGATGCCAATGCCCTCCGCGCGGAAATTACCGGCAGCGGTGAGTTCGATGCTGCCGGCGTTCGTGGCAGATCAATTCCGGCCCCCTACTACGGTTATGGCGGTTACTTTGAAGGCGGGTGGATAGGAATTGAAGCTCATGCCTGGGAAAGCGGAATCGGCAGCCGCTATGGAGTCGTCTCATGGGCATTGGGCGGTTCTACAGAAAACTATGGAGTGTTAGCACACGCCGCTGGCGGCGCTACTACCTATGGCGTGTATGGGGTAGGCAACGGCGGCAGCAGCAACAATTATGGGGTTTATGCTTCCGGGGATTTGGCTTATACCGGAAGCCTCATTCACGTTTCCGATGAAAAATTCAAAGAAAACCTTCAACCGCTAAGCGGCGCGCTGGCCATCATAAAACGACTGAACGCGCGAACCTTCACCTTCACCGGCAACCCCCAATACGCCCACCTGAATTTTGCCAGAGGCAAACATTACGGATTGATTGCCCAGGAGGTGGAACAGGTGCTACCGGAACTGGTGAGCAGCAATACCCATCCCTCCGCTTCAACAAGCCGGGGAGAAAAGAACAGCGATCCGTCTATTGAATACAAGGGCGTGAATTACACCGAGCTGATTCCCATCCTGGTAGAAGCGATTAAGGAGCAGCAGCAGGAAATCGAGAGCTTGAGAGCGGAAATCCAGGCGCTGAAGGAGGGGAAATGAGAAAAGTGCAAGTGTCGGCGCTAAGCCGGCAATCTCAAAAAATAAAACAACGGAGGTGTTATCATGCAACGTTTATCTTTTATTGCGCTTCTCTGCCTGTTATTTATAGGGCAGGCCGTTTTGGGGCAAATCCCCAAAACCATGAGCTACCAGGGCGTATTAACGGACGCCGGCGGCGCGCCGGTGTCGGACGGCGATTATAGCCTGACCTTCAAATTGTACGAAGTCGCCAGCGGCGGCAGCGCCGTCTGGTCGGAAACCCAAACCGTGGCAGTCAGCGAGGGCATTTTTAACGCCATCCTGGGAAGCGTCTCTCCCCTGAACCTGGCTTTTGACAAACCTTACTGGCTGGGCCTGGCGGTAGCGCCGGGGACGGAGCTGACCCCTCGAACTCCCCTGGCTTCCGCGCCTTACAGCTTAAACCCTGCTGAGGGAGGCGGCGGGGGGTGGAGCGATGACGGCAGCGTGGTGCGCCTGACCACCGTAACAGACAGCGTGGGCATCGGCACCGCCGATCCGACCGAAAAATTAGAGGTGAGCGGCAACCTCAAGCTGCTCGATACCCTGTTCTTCGGCGTCAGCGATGACGCCATGATCTATCGCGACGGGCAGCTGGTCATCAAGACCGATGACATGTCGATCCGCATCCATAACGATCCCGCGATGTTTATCGATTATGGGGTTCAGGTCAACAGCACCGTGGAAATGGCCGGGTTCAAGATGCCCACCGGGGCGGCCAACCAGTACGTGTTGACCTCGGACGCCCTTGGCCAGGGAACCTGGCAGCCGGCCGCCGCAGCCGCGAACGCCTGGAGCCTTACCGGCAATGGCGGCACTTCGCCTCCCGCGAATTTTCTGGGCACAACCGACAATCAACCCTTTGAAATCCGGGTAAACAACGCCCGGGCGTTTCGCTTTGAGCCTGACCCGACAAATGGCCCCAACTTGATCGGCGGCAGCAGCAATAACAGCGTGGGCAGCGGGGTGAAAGGGGCAACCATTAGCGGCGGCGGCTGGAGCGGCGCCAACAATGAGGTAACGGCAGACTTCGGAACCATTGGCGGCGGCTCCGATAACCACGCCTATGGCGAACACGCCACGGTTGCCGGCGGGGAAGAGGGTTTTGCTACTGCTCGCTCTGCCACGGTTGGCGGAGGCCATGACAACCAGGCCAGCGGCGAGTTTGCTACGGTTGCCGGAGGATATGAAAATACCGCCACTGCTGAAGCGGCTACTGCTGGCGGAGGTCACTTTAATCGTGCGCAGGGCGCTTATGCCACCGTCCCGGGCGGGAAGGATAACCGCGCTGCCGGGCGATACAGCTTTGCGGCGGGACACCGGGCCTGGGCCAGTCACGACGGCGCTTTTGTCTGGGCTGATACCACGAATATGGAATTTGCCTCTACCGCGCCGAACCAGTTCCTCATTCGCGCTTCCGGGGGAGTCGGCATCGGAACGGAAAGCCCCAATTCGCAATCTCAACTTCACGTTCACCAGGATGATACTCGTTATAGCGGCTATTTTACCTCCGATTATTTAGACGAGGATACCGAGATTATCCATGCAGAATACACCGGTTCTTCAGGCTCTGAAGATATCATTGCAGTGTATGGCAGGTCGGTTCCCCAAGACTTTTATGGTTACGGCGGATATTTTGTCGGTGGGTGGAAAGGTGTATATGCCAGGGTTAATCCCACGGGAGACCTTGGGTATACCGGCGTTGATGGTTATGTTGTCGGTGGTTCGGGAGATAATTATGGGGTAAGCGGGTATGCCAGTGGTTCGGGATTTAATTATGGGGTAGAGGGGTATGCTAGTGGTTCGGGAACGAATTACGGAGTTTATGGAAGCGCCAGCGGCGCCGGCACGAATTGGGCCGGGTATTTCGCCGGAAATGTAAACGTGACCGGCACCCTCAGCAAAGGCGGCGGCTCCTTCAAAATCGATCATCCCCTGGACCCGGCCAACAAATACCTCTACCACTCCTTTGTGGAAAGCCCGGATATGATGAACGTTTACAACGGCAATGTCATTCTCAATGCCAGCGGCGAAGCCTGGGTGGAGCTGCCGGAGTGGTTCGAGGCGCTGAACAAGGATTTCCGCTACCAGTTAACCTCCATCGGCGCGCCGGGGCCGAATTTGTATATTGCCGAGGAAATTTCCGGCAATCGCTTCAAAATCGCCGGCGGGGCTCCCGGCGTGAAAGTCTCCTGGCAGGTAACCGGCGTTCGCCAGGATGCTTTTGCTCAAAAGAACCGCATCCCGGTGGAAGATCTGAAATCCCCCGAAGATCGCGGCAAGTATTTGCACCCGGAAGCTCATGGCCTCCCGGCATCGCTGGGAATCGACCATACCCGTCAAGAAACGATGCAGAAAAAACAGAAATAAGGAGCAAATTATGAAACGGCTTAAAAATATCCTGTCCGTATGTTCCCTGGCTCTCGGTTTGCTCTTTACCCAACAAACCGCAGGGCAATATGAAATCTCCCGCAGCGTGATCGCCAGCGGGGGCGGGGAAATGAGCAGCGCCGATTACAAAGTGATCGGCACCGTGGGGCAGCCGGCCATCGGCATGATCGGCAGCGCCAATTACCTCAGCGGGATCGGTTTCTGGTACACCGTAAAAATGTGCACCCCCGGCCTGTTAGGCGACGTGAACGGCGATGAATCGGTCAACTCCACGGACGCCCTGGTAATGCTCTCCTTTGACGTCGGCCTGCCCCTGCCGGAACCCTATTTAGAGCGCATTGCTATCGGTTTCGGAGATATTAACACAGACGGTTTAACCGGCTCCACCGATGCGCTGATATTGCTTACCTGGGAAATCGGCTTCCCGGTGCCCTATCCGGTGGGGCAGCCGGTATGCTTGCCGGATAATCTTCCCCCTGCCCCGCGAGCCTCGGTTGGAAAGCCGGGCGGCGAGGAAACCCTGACCGCCGCGGCGGCCCCGGCTGCCGGGCAGATTTTCACTGGGCAAAAGTTAGAAGTGCCGGTAATTGTAAACCTTGCGGATTCTCCCTATAAATTGGGCAGCTACACCGCCACGCTGGAATGGGATCCGGCAATCCTGCAACTGGAAAAATACAGCGGCGGCGCTACCGAGGGCTTTTCCGACCCGGTGGTGAATGACGCCGGGGCCGGCAACGGAAAACTGCGCCTGGCCCACGCCTATCCCTACGGCGCAAGGGGCGCGGTGAATATTTTCAACCTGCAATTCGCGGTGATCGGGAAAGCCGGTTCGGATATCCGGGTATCGCTGAGCTTTTCCGCCATGGCCGCGGCGGAGAGCTTCACCGACCTGCTGCCCGGCCTGAAAGTCGCGGAAGATAATGCGCCGCTCATGGTGGAAGCGCTGCCGGAAGCGTTTGGGGTCGAGAACTATCCCAATCCCTTCAACCCGGTGACCCACATCCGCTACGCATTGCCGGTTCCCGCAAAGGTGAAGATCGAGGTATTCAACCTGCTCGGCCAGCGGGTAATCACCCTGGTGAACGAACATAAACCGGCCGGCTACCACGTGGTGGATTTCGACGCCAGCCAGCTTGCCAGCGGGATGTACTACTACCGCTTCCAGGCCGGCGACCCTTCGGTTGGTTCAGGGCAGGGATTCCAGCAGGTAAACAAAATGCTGTTGGTGAAGTAGCTTTCGGATAAAGCAATTCCGGAATTCATCGCAGCAGGGCGGATTGCGGATCGAAGAAATCCGCAATCCGCTGTTATATACTCGTAAGGGTTGATAGTTGCGCTTTGCTCGGAGTGCAAAGCTTCAGATAGTGCCATTTGTCACCTCGGTTATATTCCAGGAGTTGTTCAGATCGAACTCGCTCCAAAACTCTGTTTTGGAGCGCACTAACGGACGAAACTGAGTTTCGTCTGTTAGCCCGTTGCTAA
>WYBG01000019.1 GCA_011526015.1 Deltaproteobacteria bacterium
ACCACAAAAATCGCGTCATAAATACTCAAATCGGTTCCGAATTCAAACAGGTCGTCGGTCAAAAAGGAGCTTTTCCCGTTGGCGACCAGGGCGCTGAAAATACTGTCGCCGCTGGCGGCGCTGCCCCCGGAGGCGTTCGGACCTACCCAGACCAGGTATGCCGGGGTGGTTCCCACAAAGCACTCCACGGTATT
The DNA here is from genome assembly GCA_011526015.1 of Deltaproteobacteria bacterium. Classification (GTDB taxonomy): domain Bacteria; phylum Calditrichota; class Calditrichia; order RBG-13-44-9; family J075; genus JABWBP01. The sequence continues at coordinate 195 of WYBG01000019.1, forward strand.
GCTGGGCGCGCTCAGGTTCGGCGGGGTTTCATCATCCACCGCCCTGGCGCTGTAGGCGTAAGTGAAGCCCGGCGGCGGGGTATCGGTGTAGGTTTGCACTCCCGGGGCTACCGTGGCAACCTGGTTCCCGTCGCGGTAGATGTTGATATGGTCCAGGTCATCCAACGGCGTGCCGTCTTCCTGGGTGGTGGGATCGTCCCAGGTGAGGGTTGCGCTGGTGGATGTGGCCGTGCAGGCCAGGTTGGCCGGGGCCGCCGGAATGGGGGATCCCCCGGCAATCCAGGAAGCTTCGATGGGCAGGCTGGTGCTGTCGTTGGCGATCAATTTGGCGAAGAGGATATAATTATAAAGCTGCCCGTCGTTCAGGCCGGTATCGTTGTATTGTTCCGTTCCCCCGGGAACCGAGGCCAGCGGCGCGCCGTCGCGTTCGATCTGGATGGTAAACTGCGACGGTAACAGCGGATCACCGCTAAAGAGGCTGGTGGGATCGTCCCAGCTCAGCAGCATGGAGGTGGGGGTGATATAATCGCTGTAGGCGGTTACGTTGGCGGGCGGGTTGGGATCGCCGGGGTCGCTCAATTCCGAAACCGCTTGCAAGTAAGCTTCGTACGCATCCACCCGCCCGGCGCCGTAGCGGTTATCCTTACCCGCAGCGCCCTTCTCCACCGCGGTGGTTTGCATAATCCGGCTCAGGTCTTCCGGCTCCAGGTAGGGATTGGCGGAGAGCATCAAACCGGCGACGCCGGCCAGGTGAGGCGTGGCGCCGGAGGTTCCGCTGAAGCTGGAATATCCCCCGCTGGTGGATAACGAGGTAGTGCCGTTACCCGGCGCCGCCACGTCCGGCTTGATCAACCCGATGGAGCCGGGAACCGTCTCGTAAGGGTAGTCCTGGTATGCCAGGGGCATGGGAAAGGGGTAAGAAGGATGGTTGATCTGGTAATCTTCCCAGGCAAAGGGCCCCCAGGGAGAGCTGGAGGCGATAACGTCGGTGGAAGCTTCCACGTTGGCGGAGCCGATCACCGAGCTGATCCCCCCGACCAGGGTTTGATCCGGGTGAATCCAGGGGCCGGGAGTGCATCCGGGCGCGGAAATATTGAAAGGAATGCCGGTGGAGTTGCCGTCGTTGCTGGTGGAGTTGGTGTGCAGGGTTCCCGCGGCCAGCTCCATGTCGTTGGTCTGCCGGAACATCGGGTAGTTGGGCTGGGGCGAGAAATACCACTTGGCGCTGAAGGAGCTGGTGGTCACGTCCGCCCCGTTCTCGAAGGCGTACTGGTAAGCGGCCCACCAGCCGGATTCCCCGGCGCTGTTGATGTTCAAATCCATCAGTTTGGCGCGCGGGGCCACCCCGGTCTGGGTTCCGTTGGTGCCGTCGCCCACTAAAATTCCGGCGGTGGAAGTGCCGTGACTGCTGCTGGACGTGGAAGGATCGTTACTGTTGTTGGAAAAATTCCAGCCGATGAAGTCATCCACCCTGCCGTTGCCGTCGTCATCGATGCCGTTGACGTCGCCGGGGTCGAACACCCAACTGGTACCGTTAAAGATAAGGGTTTTGCCATTGCCGTTGGCGTCTTCTCCTAAGTTATTCCAAATGTTCTTGACCAGGTCCGGATGCCGCCATTGCGCTCCGCCATCCACGTTGGCCAGCACCACTCCCTGCCCGCTGTCGCCTTCCGCCCACACCAGGGGAGCGCGAATCAAAACCAATCCTTGTTGCGGTGCAAAGATAGGTCCCAGGGATATATTATTCTCTTCATTGTAGCGGGAAATGCCCAGGTCGTCCTGCGCTTCTTCCGGGGAGATGGGGCGGTCGTAGCGGATTTGCTCGATCTCGGCATAATCGCGGGCCAGGTCATAGATCGCGGCCGGCCTGGCCTGGAAGGCGATGACGTTTATCGACCAGATGTTTTCGAGCCGGTCGATCAACCCCTGTTTGCGGGCGTTTTCCAGGTAGCTCAATACCCGGCCCTGGGTAACGCCGGCATGCTGCTTCAACAGGCGCACCACTTCCCGGCGGCGTTCCTGTTTGTTCATCCCCCGGGTCATGGATTGCAAATATTCCAGGGAGAGGCGGTCGTCTAACATGATATACACCGGCAGCGTTTCATCCGCCGGGGAGCTTTTGAGAAGCTCCTGGAGATAGGGATGAATTTTGGACTGCCCGGGCTGGGCAAAAAGATTAGCGCCCAGGAATAAAAGGCACAATCCGATCATTCCTGCAAAAACTGACAGTACGCGTTGGTAATACACCATTTTTCCTCCGAATTAGTTGCTTAAAAGGTTTACCGTATCAATACCGGTGAATTTCAAAAGGGTTTTGATAGCCGATATGTGAATTCAGCGTCGCGCTACCCTCCGGAAAAATCTCCACTCCTGCCAGCCAACCGGAAACAACGGATCATTGGAAGATCATTCACAGAATGGACAATTTCGCGGAAAATTTATGGAAATTTCCGGCGGCGTTCATTCCGCCCCCGTGCCGGAAATCGAAGAGGAAATTATACTGCAAAAGGTCATAAACTGCACTTTTTTATCTCTCGCAAAGACGCCAAGTCCGCCAAGAAATACCTGAAGTTCTTAATACTTTGCGAGCTCTGCGCCTTTGCGAGAAAATACAAATTTTTGACCGTTCGCAGTATAACAGCAGTATAACAAAGGAGCGGCGAGCACCGCCGGGGAGTTCGCCGCTCCGGGAGAAAATTACTTGAGAAGCATCAGCTTGCGGTCGGCGACGAACTTGCCGGCCTTCATGCGCAGGAAGTACATCCCCGAGGGAACCGGCTGGTTCTGCCCGTTGACGCCTTCCCAGCGCACCGTGTAAGCGCCGGCCTGCTGCCTGCCGTTCACTAAGGTCTGCACCTTCTGCCCCAGCAGGTTATACACCACGATCTGCACCTCCGCCGCTTCCGGCAGCTGGTAGCGGATTTCCGTGGCCGGGTTGAAGGGGTTGGGATAGTTGTCCAGCGCGAAACCGGCCGGGGCGTCTGCGATAGCGTCCACTACCTTCACGGCCGGGAGCAGGTCGGTGAAGCTGCGCGCCGCGGCCATGGCGCTGAAGCCCAGGGTGACGGGATTCGCCGGAAGCGCTTCCAGGTTCCCCTTCACGGTGAAGCGGGCGTTCAGAACGTTGACTTCCCCGCCGGCGCCCTGGGGATAGGCGTGGGCGGCCACCAGGCGGCCCTGCCTGGCGTTGAGGTCATTCACCACCGGGTCGGCAAAGCCTTCGGTAGTTCCGCCGCTGAAGCCGCTGAATTCCAACAAAGCGGGATCCCAGGTGAGGCTCATGGTGTAGCTGCCCAATTTCTCGCCGGAATTGGCCATGTTGATCATCACCGGCACCTCCAGGGTCTGGCCGGAGAAGTTCAGGCCGGCGTAAGCCTGCACTTCGGTTCCTTGCGCGGCCGCGGGCAGGGTTGATTTACCCAGCGGGGCGAGCACGGGCAAGCATACCGTGGTGCCCACCGGGAAGGGCACCGGAAAGCCGACTTCCCAGCTCAGGGTAACCAGCGCGTCGGTGGAGTTGGTGAGGCCGTCTTCGGTGACGTCGCCAAAACCGATGGCAATACGATCTAAGAAAGGCTGCGGCAGGGGCAGCGCGGCGTCATAGGAGAGCATCAGCAGCGCATCTAAGGAGTTCACCGCATCGTCGCCGTTAATATCGCCCAACAGGCCGGTGGTGCAAGCTTCTTCGGAGATAGAGTAATCATCGAAATACATCTGGTCATTGGCCGTGGCCCCGAAGAGGTCGCTGGCGTCCAAGCGCAGGGGGCTGCCGCCGCCGCTTGCGCCTAAAGTCCACTGCCAGGTGTGGATCGAAGTCCCATTGAAGCGGAATTCCGCCAGGTCACTATCGAGATCGACGATCACTTCGACCAGGTGCCAGGTATCGGCTGTCCAACTGAAGGTCACCGCCGTTGCAGAACCCGCGAGGAGCCTTCCGCCGCCGCCCAAATCAAGATAACATTCCATCGCCCAGTTAAGCGGGTTGGGCGTAAAACCTGCCATGGTGTTGAAGTAACCCGCCTTTCCGGTCGGAATATAGATTCGGAAGGAAATTCTCCACTTTCCGCTGACAGGCGAACCGAAGGTCTTCACCAGGTCATTGTTCTGCACGATCACAACCGAATTGGACCCGCTGAAAGCCTGGGCATTCGATACAAAGGGGTCCTCAGCGGTTCCGGCAGGGCCGGACCAGGTTTTCCAGTCGATGGGATTTTGAACCACTAACTGCACTCCCGGGGTATAGGCTTCAAAGTCATCGGAGAATTCGGAGGGAGAAATCGGCGTGGCGGAGACCGTATCGCTGGGCCCGCTTTCCCCTTCGGTATACACCGCGGTCACGTAATACCAGTAGGTGGTTCCGTTGGTAACGTTGTTGTCGGTATAGCTCACATTGGGAGAGAGCACGTTCGTAAGCAGGCTAAAGCTGGTGCCGTTTACGGAGCGATAGATATTATAGCTGAGCAGGTCTTCGATGCTCGAAGTGGAGCCGGGCCGGAAGCTCTCGTGCCCGCCAACCTGGGGCAGTTGAGTGCCGTCTAAACAGACCGCGCCGGTGAACGAGTTAATCCCCTGCAAGTGGCGCTGGTAGGCCAACTGCTTGATTTCCGCGGGAGTCAGGGGGCGGCTTTCGCCGGAGGGGGAGAGTTCCACCAGCCGGGCGTTGGGGCCGACGCCTTCTTCCACGATGGCGCGGATCATTAAGTTGTTATCAAAGCCAGCGATACCGGTAGCTGCCAGCGTCTGCCAGGGGAAACCCAGGGTCGGAGCGTTCACCCAGGAGCGGTTGGCGCTGGGCTGGTTGGTATCCCAGGAGAGGTTCATGGTCTGGCCGTTGGGTTCAAAATAGGAGATGAAGAAATCGTCCGCGGTGATTTGAACCGCGGCGCTGGAGACATCGACAATGTCGAACGCCCCCCGGTTGATGGCCTGGTTGCCGGTGGCCAGGACGCTCGTCGGGCCGGTAGAGGTGCCGCCGCGGATGGTCCAGTCGATGCTGGTCATTCCGGTAGGAGCTTCCGCAAAGAAGACTTTGATAGCCATCAAGGTAGAGGGATAGACGTTGGGGGTAAAACGCACCGCCAGGTCGCCTTCCGCGGTGGCGCCGATGCTCAAATTGCCTTCTGAGGTGCCGTCGTCATAGGCCAGTTCCGTTCCCTCCACCGGCGCTAACCACATTAAATCCACAAATCCATCGCCGGCAGCGGCGGTCAGGTCGGTGGGCGGGTTCAACGGCTGCCCACTGGCCGGGGCAGCTGCCAGCAGGATTAAGCAGATCAGCGAAAAAATGATCGGCAGATTCTTGAACAGGTTCTTCATGATAAAATCTCCTTTGTTATCGTTAGGGTTATTTACCTGGATTATTCACAAAAATCTCACGCAAAGACGCTAAGCCGCAAAGAATTAATGAATTATAAAAATACTCAAAAAAATTTTGTTTTTAAAGAGATATAAGACCATAATCTTGAAAACTTAAATATATCAATACTTTGCGCCTCTGCGGCTTTGCGTGATGAATTTTTCAGGTTTACTGCAGAGCCGAAAAAATTGCCTTTCAATTCGACCTGCCGGTACCGAGGCTCTCATAGGCACCACCCCTTTCGATTGTTGCGGTTAGATTCGTTTGCGCCCGGAGGTGCACTATCACTGACAAATGGGAAATGGCTGGATGGTTAGATTGCCGGGGATAGCCATTTAACCATCCAGCCATCTAACACCCTTTTACTTCAGCAGCATCAGCTTGCGCTCGGCTTTGAACCGGTCGGCTTTCATGCGCAGGAAATACATGCCCGATGGAACCACCTGGCCCTCCGCGTCGGTGCCTTCCCAGCGGATGGTGTAACGCCCCGCGGCCTGCTTGCCGTTTACCAGGGTCTGCACCTTCTG
>WYBG01000172.1 GCA_011526015.1 Deltaproteobacteria bacterium
AGGGGAAAGAAGATCGCCATGGGCGGCAGCATCACGCTCACCACCCAGGCCATGGCCAGGTACATCCCGTCGATCAGCAGCCCGTCTAACCACCAGGGAATCCCGATGCTCGCTGCGAAGGACTTCAGGATGGGGTGAAAAGTATCCACTAACAGGGAAGCGAGCATTCCCGAGGGCACGTTCGCCCCGGCGATGGTGATCCAGAATACCGCTGCTAAGATCAGCAGCATGATCGGGAAGCCGGTCCAGCGGTTGGTCAACAGCCGGTCGAGGGTGCGGTCCCAGTTGAAACGGGGCTTTTTCCCCGCCTCGGTAACCACTCCCCCGGAAATGCGGGCGGCGTCCCGGTAAATCGCCTCCATCAAGGATTCGTGCATATCCTCTCCCACTTCCCAGCGCAAAGAACTGGCAGTGGAAAGAATGGCTTCTACGGTTTTTTTATTGTTTTCAGGCATTTTTTTATTCTCCGTTTCCTTCCCCCGCCGCTTCTTGCACAACTGTTAGAGGCCGGCCCAGGTCGCCGAGTTCTCCGCTGCGCAGGGCTTCGATGATCCGTTTATCGCCATCTAACAGGCGCAGCGCCACCCAGCGGGCATTTGGCAAACCGGGAAAGCGGGTTTCGATTTGTTTGACCAGAATCTCCAACGCCCGTTTGAGGGTGGGGGATTCGTTCCCGATCCGGTGCGGCTTGCAAATTACTTTCCCGGTAGCCACCTCGTCGATGGCTTGCAGCAGCTCCGGGATCCCTTCTCCCTGGCGGGCGGCCGCGGCCACTACCGGAACGCCTAACTCTTTTGCCAGGAGCCGTTCATCTACCGCCAGGCCGTGCCGTTTGGCTTCGTCGATGAGGTTCAGGCACACCACCGCCCGGTTGGTAATTTCCAACACTTGCAGCACCAGGTTGAGGTTGCGCTCCAACCGGGTGGCGTCCGCCACGATTACGGTAACGTCCGGCTGCCCGAACAGGATGAAATCGCGGGCAACCTCCTCGTCGGTGCTGGCCGAGAGAAGCGAATAAGTGCCCGGCAGGTCAACGATTTTGTAGCGCTTTTCCGCGTACATGAACGCCCCTTCCGCCCGGGTTACGGTCTTGCCCGGCCAATTGCCGGTATGCTGCCGCAGCCCGGTGAGGGCGTTGAACACCGTGCTTTTGCCGGTATTGGGATTGCCGGCCAGGGCGATCACAAAATCAACGTTGTCCAGCCTGATGCCCAGCCGGATCAAATTTCCGGCGTGATGCACCGGGCAGGTTTCGCAGGGACTTGCTTGCTTTGTATGGGACATGGGTTTTCCTCGTTTCTTAAAAGGTAATACGTAAAACGTAATGCGTAACAAAAACGGATTACGCAATACGGAATACGAAATGCGTAGTGGGTATTCCGTAAAATTACGTTTTACGCATTACGCATTACGGGGCAAGTGCCCCATTACGTCTTACGCATCACGTTTCTCAATATAAATCAAATCCGACTGGCTCTTGCGCAGCGCGATGGTGGCGCCGCGAATTTTGTAAGCCGTGGGATCGCCGGCGGCGCTGCGCATTTCCGCCTGGATGATGGTTCCGGGGACGATCCCCAAATCCATCAGGCGGCGGCGCTGCAAACCGAGCAGGGCCCGGGAAATCGCCGCTACTTTTCCTTTTTCTCCGGGGGACAATTCCGATAAGGTGCGATAAGCCTGTTTCATTCCCGGGGCGTCTCCGGCCTCCATAAGCGGAACCACGGTGACGTTTGCCGCCACCACCGGGGCAAGGAAGATTTCATCCCCTTCCGCAACGATGCGGATGCGCTCCGGGCTGCTATCCAACATGCGCACCTGCATCCCCGGGTGCAGCCGCAGCGCCACCAACTGGGCGAAAATCGCGCCCGGCTCATCCTCAAGGTGCACGATCTCGGCCACCTCTCCGCGCGGCAAATCGGTTAAAGAGATTCCCCGGGGCGAGGGTAATTCCCCGGAAGCGGTGGGAATGGGATCGCCGTGGGGATCGAAGCGGGGATAGCCCATCTGCTCCGCCAGGGCGTTGGCCTCTCCCTGGCTCAAGCGGTGTTCCTGCTTCTCCGCTTCGCTGTGCCACTCCTGGGCCGGCAGCCCGGTCTTGTCCGCCAGGTAACGCTCCCACAGCCGGTGAACCCGCACCATTCGCAGGGCGTAAGAACGCCCCTCCTCGGTAAGCTCCAGGCCCTGCCCGGTGGATTTGACCAGCCCCAGTTCCTCCAGGCGGCCGGCCAGTTTGGCGGCGCGATCCCCCCCAATCGACAACGCCCCGGACATGCTTTGCAGGGTGCAGGATAATTTCTTGTATTCAAAATCATAAAGATGCTTTAACGCGTCCTCGATGAGCACCCGTTCGGTCAATTGCATGGCGCGCTGCCATTGCCAGACGTAGCCCTTCACGGGACGAAACAGCACCCACAGTACCGCCAGGCCGGCGGCGACGACGGATAACGCAATGATCGGATCGACCATGGTGAAAGTTCCTTTAAGTAAAAAAGTGCCTAAATTGTCTATCCAAAAATATTTGAAATTTGCCACATGGTTCGATAAACTCACCATGCAAAGAACACAGAGTGCACAGAGGAAGCGGATATATCAGCAAAACTGAAAAAAGATGAAAAACCATGGTCGCCTGGCGGTTTCGGTGATAATAATCGTAATACCGATAAACAGAAAGAATTTGAGCACTCTTTTCCATTTGGGAATTCTTTCTTCAAAATGTTCGAACAGAATACTTCACAGGGCAAAGACGCTGGCCATAATTGCGATTTCAAACCACCTATTTTACCTATTCATTATTTTAAAGGCATATTTGTCACCGTGGCAATGATTCTGTTCACCAACTTTTCCTTCAACTCTTCCGAGGTTTGCCAAACGATATGGTTGTATTGCCGAGTATCAAAATGTAAATCTTTAATGTGATCGGCTCTGCACGTCCATATAACTGGCTTGCCCAATCCCAATGCAAAACCAGCTTCAAAATATACACCGCCTCTTTGACCGGTGAAATCTGCAACGACCAGTCCACTCTGTCGAATCTCCGCTATAATTTTATCACATATTTTTTCATTATGCTCCTGAAGATCAATCCTTATAGGCTGATCATATCCGCATTCCAAAAGTGCAGACCTGAAACCATTTTCCCAGGCATCATCAAGATTTGAATCAAACCACATCGCAACAAATGCTTGGCGTAGCTTTATTTCGTTCTTTTTTAGTTCAAAAATTCGCTTCCATCCTTCTAATGTAAGATAGTATTCTCTCTCGCTCGTATCGATAATTTTAGGTTCGATCAAATTAAGTTTTTCGGCTAGTTTCAAATAGTGGTAGAACTCATTAACATCTTCGGCGAACAAAAGGGGATAATCATTCTCAGTAAAGACAACACTTTTACTTATCTTACCTGTTTTACGGAATATATGTTGAAGAAGAAGATCAATCGTTTCAATGGGATCCGACGGTTTAGACACAGAATCCAGCAAAGTTTCAAAAGTTCTGGTAGAGAGTTCTATTCTCCCCTCTCTCTCAAATCTGTTGCGGATTGCTGCACTTAACAAATAGAGAGGCCCGTAGTTTTTTAAATACATAGAAGCTGCCGTTTCACTGATTCGATAATTCCCACACCTTTTACACTCAATGTCATAAGCAAGATGACCACCCGCTGGTCTCGAAACCTGCACATCACTGTTTAAGCATATTGGACATTTGTCTAACATTTTCGACTCCTCATATTTTCACGATAAACGGCTTAATTTGTACTTTAAAAATACGTCGCGATTCCGAATTGAAATCCCGCGGAGCGAATCGCCGGATTGCCGGGAAGATCGCGAATCCAGTGATAGCGGTAGTTCGCCCGCAGCACCGTGCCGGCGGAAGGGCGAAAGCTGAGCGCCAGCGCCAGGGCGTTGACTTCATCGTAGATTTTTTCCCCGGTGGAAGAAAAATTGCCCACGTTGTAGTCGATCCGCTCCGCCCGGATTGCGGCGTTGACGACCGCGTTTTCAAATCCGAACATTTTTCTCCGCAGCAGCGGGTACACCACTTCTATGTAGCCTCCCCACTGCTTTTTGCCATAAATCTCCGAGAGGTCGCCCGGCACGTCCAGGGAATTAAAGGCCAGTTCCCCGTTGAATGCCGCTTTGAAGAAAGCGGCGTTGAAATCCACCGCCACGATTTGCAGGGCGCGTTTTTCATCCACCTGCTCACCTTCGATTTTATAGGAATTATAGTAACCGCGGTAGAATGACACCCCAACTTCCCCGAGGTTGCGGCGCCGCATCGCCGCCCGGGCGGTAAAAGCGGGGCTTCCGTTGTTATCCTCTCCGAAGCGCTCCGCGTTCTTGCCGCTTTGCAAGAAGGTGCGTCCGGCGTCGTTCAAAATGACCCCGTCGCCCAGGCCGTTTACCAGGTAAGCGTCATAGGTCAGGATGAAATTGCCCGGGAAGACTTTCCCGTTGAACCCGAAGCCGATATCCGAGAGCGTGGAGGGAATGATTTGAGTCGCCACTAACGGGCGCTCCACAAATTCCCATTTAGGGCTGTCGTGATTGAGGTTGAACGCCCCAATCGGTACCAACAGCACCCCGCCGCGCAAAACAAATGCGGGATTCAGCTCGAAATCCACCTGGGCGGTTTCCAGGGCGATCTCTTCCGCGCCGTGCTCGAATTCCAGTTCCGCCAAAAACCGCACCCGCGGGATAATGGTGGAGTACAGGAATATATTAAAGCGGCGCATTTCCATAGAGAATCCTTCAGAAACCCCGTCTTCCCGGAAATAATTGGTGTTGGCTTCTAAGTAGCCGCCCACGGCGGTGGCGCTTTGCCCGATCTCGATAAAAGGCCGATCGTAAACCGCACTTTGAACCGCGCTGGTATCGTTTTGGGCGCACAGGGGAAGCGCGCTCAGGAGGATGGCGATCATCGCTCCGTCTATTTTCCGTTTGAATCTTTGGATCGCTTTCATGGTTCGCTGTTTCTCCGTTGCTTGCAAACCTGAAGTTTTGCACTCCCGGGTTAGGGCGCCTCGATATAAACGTTCTCCGCGTCCGCGCGCACCTTGAACGCGTAAAGGTTTTTCTCCGCCGGGGGGCTGACCACTTCGCCGGTGACGGAGAACTCGCTGCCGTGGCAGGGGCAGATTAGCAGCCCCGGGCCGGCGGAAACCTCGCACTTTTTATGGGTGCATTGCAGCAGCACCGCGGCATAATTTTCCTCATCTAACCGGGCGATGTAAATCGGGGCGGGAAATTCCCGGCTTTTGATCAGCACGAACGGCTGCTCTCCGAATGCGGCTTTCTTGACCACAAAGGCGTTTTCCGTGGTAGCAAAAGGAACGTATTGTACGCTGCTGCAATTGCTAACCAGCAGGGCGCCGCTTCCACACACGATTCCCGCGCTAATTGCCGCGCAGCTTCTGATAAATTCCCGCCGGTTCTGGCGCATGTTCGCTCCTGCTTTTGCCGCTGGAAAGAGTTCATCTTACAAACTGATGTTACGCAAGACAAAAAATTTGCCACAGAGTCACAGAGGGCACAGAGAAAATCAAATGTTTATTGATTCGAGTGCGTACCATTTTACAGGAAAATACGTTTCAAGTTGTCATGCCCGCGAAAGCGGGCATCCATAAACCTTTGAAAAAACTGGATTCCCGCTTTCGCGGGAATGACAACTTCCCTATAATTTCTATCATTTCCTGCAATTTGGTACACACTCAAATAAAATACAGGAATCCGGCCATGTCTAAAACAGCAACCGTAAAAGTTTCGATGGAGCCTGAGAAAAAAGAGAAGGTCGCTGAAATTCTCAGGCGTCTGGGAATGACCCATTCCGAGGCGATTAATGTTTTTTGCAGCCTGGTAGAAGAATGTAAAGGGCTGCCTTTTGCGATACGGATACCGGACGATGAAGCAGAAGGCCGTTTGCACATTCGGCCCGAAGTACTGAAACACTTACGAGACAGCATCGAAAAAAACCGCCGCTTAGGTGAATTGCTTGCCAAATGAGTGATTTTTTGACGCTGGATGAATTGCCGGCAATCCATCGGAAGCTGATCGAAGAATCTGGCGGCTCACAAGGGTTGAGAGATTTAAACGGATTGGAATCCGCCTTGATGCGCCCGCAAACGGGATACTATGATGAATAGTAACGATGAATAAAACCATAAAACGCAAAGCGTCTAAACGCCTTGTATGGAGCATAGCTTTGGAAAAAGTGGCATCATCAACTCCCATCGTTTCAGCGCGTCTCGTAAGAATGGAAGAGATCAAGGACAAAGTTCTTACGATTGCTGAAAAATTCAATCCCGACAAAATTATTTTGTTCGGGTCCTACGCTTCCGGTACGGCTATACCGGATAGCGACGTGGATTTACTGGTGATAATGGATACCGATCAGCCGGCGCGGGATCTCAGTGTAAAAATTTCCCTTTTGTTTAAGCACTCTTTTCCAATGGATATTATTGTTCGAACACCCCGGGAAATTGCCACACGGTTAGCTGAAGGCGACTTTTTCCTCAAGGAGATTTTAGAAAACGGCAAGGTTCTCTATGAACGCGCTGGTTAAGGAGTGGATTCAAAAAGCGGAGGGCGATTTTAACAGTGCACTACGGGAATATCGCGCTCGTAAGTTACCCAACTATGATGCCGCAGGTTTTCATGCCCAGCAAGCTATCGAGAAGTATCTCAAAGCCTTACTTCAACTCCATAATCTTCCCTTTCAGAAAATTCATGATCTGTTGGCGCTCATGGAATTATGTTTGCCGGTAATGCCGGAATTGGAATTTTATCGAGAGCTCTTTGCCTATTTGAATCCATTTGCGGTAACATTTCGCTATCCCGGCGAATTTGTCACTAAAGAGCAAGCTAAAGAGGCAATGAAAGCTCTGAAAATATTACGGCCAATGCTGAGGAGTAAGTTGGGCCTCTCCACGGAATAACAATGACCAAACCGGAAAAAAAACTCCCCAAAAAACACAAACCCGAATGGACGCCGGAGCAGCACGGCGAGGAATTCGCCAGCAGCGTGCTGAAGGGGGTAGAAGGCGGCCACGACGGTCTCCCGGAAGCGCCGGGCTGGAAAACTGTCTCCGTCAAATCCCCGCGCAAACGCCAATTTTTACAAGCCGATGATTACGTGCGCGGGATTCTGAACCGCGACCGCACCGTATTGGGGCGGGCGATCACGCTGGTGGAGAGTAACGCGCCCGCCCATATTCAGCAAGCCCAGGAAGTGCTCCGGAAATTATTGCCCCAGTGCGGCAATTCCGTGCGCATCGGCATTACCGGGGTGCCCGGGGGCGGCAAAAGTACCCTGATCGAGGTGCTGGGATTGTACCTCATCGAACGGGGATGCCGGGTGGCGGTGCTGGCCATCGATCCCAGCAGCAGTATTAGCGGGGGCAGCATCCTGGGCGACAAAACCCGCATGGAAAAATTAGCCCGCTGCCCGGAAAGCTTCATCCGGCCTTCGCCCTCCGGGGGCGCGTTAGGGGGGGTAGCCCGCAAAACCCGGGAAACCATGTTGATCTGCGAAGCCGCCGGGTATGACGTGATCTTAGTGGAAACCGTCGGGGTTGGACAGAGCGAGATTACGGTGCGCTCCATGGTAGATTTTTTCCTGCTCTTGCAAATCGCCGGGGGCGGGGACGAGCTGCAGGGCATCAAAAAAGGGGTGATCGAGCTGGCCGACGCCATCGCAATCAACAAAGCGGACGGTGACAACCGGCCCCGAGCGGAGGCGGCGCGGCAGGATTTCGAGATGGCGCTGCATTACCTGGCCCCGGCCACGGAGGGCTGGAAAACCCCCGCTGTCACCTGCTCGGCCTTGACCGGCGAAGGCATTCCGGAAATCTGGTCGCTAATAGAAAAATTTTTGCAAATCACAGACGGCAACGGCGTTTTCCAGCGCCGCCGGCAGGCGCAGGCACGGGATTGGATGCTCTCTATGGTCAAAGAACGGTTGGAAGACCTGTTCTTCCGGCATCCCGGGGTGCAGCGCCTTCTGGAAGAAACCGAAGCCGCGGTAATGGAGGGAAGCCTCCCGGCGACCGCCGCCGCGCAGCGGTTGCTGGATGCGTTTGAAAATCGCCGCACATAGGAGTGTCGCCCGGCATTCCGGGATTGCACTTAGTAGCTATTCCGATTACCCGGCCTCAGCCGGCAGGTATTTTTCCCCGCTAAAGCGGGGCAATCTGCTTATATCCGTGTTTGGCTTTCCTTCCGGCAAGTGTTATCTTGCCCCGTCTGTTCAGGAGGGGTTGGTTTGTAGGTTAGTTTCAGCGAGTCGCAAATGGGGTTTGATAAAATAGAACGAGCATTCCGCAATTCCGGCCGCTTTTACCTCCGGGCTTTTGATTCCCTTCCTTCTACCAACACCTATCTCTTCGAGCAGGGAAAAAACGGGGCCCCGGAGTGGAGCGTGGTCATCGCAGAAGAGCAAACCGCCGGTAAGGGCCGGCAGCAGCGCCGCTGGGAGAGCCCGGGCGGCAAATCCATCTTGTTTTCCCTGCTGCTCCGCCCCCAATTGGAGACTCGCTATCTCAATCTCATCAACCTGTTTACCGCCCTCACCCTGGCCCAATACCTGGAAGCCCGCGCGCGGGTGCATTCCGGAACCGCGCCAGCGATTTCCCTGAAATGGCCGAACGATCTCTTCATCCGGGGAAAAAAACTCAGCGGCATTCTCCTGGAAGCGAGCTTTGCCGCGGAGCGCCTCGATTACCTGGTCATCGGGATCGGGCTGAACGTGAACCAGGAGCCGGCGGATTTTTCAGATGAAATCCGTCCTGCCGCTACCTCTCTGAAGCTGGCAACCGGGCGGGAGTGGGAGCGGGAGCCCTTGCTAGCCGGTTTTCTGGACGCCTTTTATGAGAGTTACCCGCGCTTTTTCCCGGGTAACTTCGCTTCCCTGGTGCAGCGTTACAAGGAAAAGGTTCTCTTCCTCGGCGAACCCATTTCCGTGGACAGCGGAAGTAGAAGGATTCGGGGGGTCTTCCGGGATTTGACTGCCGAGGGTTACCTGGTTTTAGAGCAAAATGGCCGGAAAAGGTTGATTACCACGGGGGACGTTTTTGGATGGGAGCGCGAGGGGTAGAGAGCGGAGCGCATGACAAATTGCACAAATTATGGATAGCCCCGCGCTTCAGCGCGGGGAAAAGAGACCGAAGAAAATAAATTGGGGCTTCAGCCCTGAGTGGTACTAAAACGCGGGGCTGAAGCCCCAGAAAAAACTGTGGGGAACTTTGATCCCCCGCGCTGAAGCGCGGGGCTATTTATCCTCAACTCCAGTTTCTTGTGCAATTTGTCGTGCGCCCCCAGGCGAGCGGCTGAACACGAGCGTTGGGTGCTTGGCAATTGGTATCAAAGCTGTTGAAATTTTAGAACATGTGTGCTATAATTCCTGCTATGGAAGGAGATTCTCATGAACCAAGGCAAGAGCACCACCAAGAAGGCCGCGCCGAAGTCCGCCAAGAGCACCACCGCGATCGGCAAGACGTCCAAGGGATACACGGACGAGGAACGAGCCGCGATGAAGGAGCGCGCCAAAGAGCTGAAGGCGGAAGCGCGCGCGAACAAGAACAAAGCGGAAGGGGAAAGCGACGTGCTTGCGAAGATTGCCGAGATGCCGGAACCAGAGCGCGCCATGGCCAGGCGACTCCATGAGATCATCAAAGCCAGCGCGCCAGTCCTCTCGCCGAAAACCTGGTACGGGATGCCCGCGTATGCCAAGGACGGCAAGGTCGTCTGCTTCTTCCAAAGCGCGCAGAAGTTCAAAACCAGGTACGCGTCGTTCGGCTTCAACGACACGGCGAACCTCGACGAAGGCGCCATGTGGCCGGTCGCCTTCGCGCTGAAGGAGTTGACCGCCGCCGAAGAGGCAAGGATCAGCGCGCTCGTGAAGAAAGCGGTGAGCTAATGACTGATCTCGCCCCTGGCCCCAGCGCCAGTAACGCAAAACGTTATAAAGCTGCTCTTTGATTTATTGAACCTGATCAATAACGATTATGCGATGAACTTGAAATTGCGAAACCACAAACTGGCAAAGCGGATCTGATATGATATTAGCTTTGGACATCGGGAATACCCACATCGAGGTCGGTCTATACCGGGAAGGCCAATACCTGGACAGTTGGCGGATCGCCACCGGGGTGCATCGCACCGAAGATGAAATGATGGTCTATATCCAGCATTTTTTGGGCCTGAAGGAACTCCCTCTCACATCAATCAGGGACCTGGCGATTTCTTCGGTGGTTCCCAACATTACCCGCATTTTTGAAAAATTAAGCCATAAATATTTTAAAAAAAATCCTCTGGTGGTCGATAATACCCTTGATCTTGGTATCGAGGTCGATTATGAGCCGCCCTACAGCGTGGGCGCCGACCGCCTCTGCAATGCCGTGGCAGCGTTTAATAAATTTGGAGGACCTGCCGTAATCGTGGATATGGGCACTGCCACAACCTTCGACGTGGTGACTGCGGAAGGGGTTTACCGGGGCGGGGTAATCGCCCCGGGGCTGGAGACCGCCGCCCGGGGCCTGCACGAAAGAGCATCCAAATTACCTTCCATCGCCCTGGAATTTCCGCCTTCGGTGATCGGAAGGACCACTGAACAAAGTATGCAGTCGGGAGTGATGTTGGGAACGGTAAAGATGATCGATGGGCTGATCGAGATGATCGGGGAAGAGTTGTCCGCTACCCCGGTAGTGGTGGCGACCGGCGGATTAAGCCGTTTGATCGCCCCGAAAAGCAGTTATATTCAACACGTGGAGCATCACCTGGTTTTGGACGGCCTGATTCAAATTTATTTGCGAAACCGGCCTTTGCAGGATCAACATCAATAGCGTAATACGTAATACGTAATACGTAATACGTAATACGTATTACAAAACGGTTTACTGCGTATTGCGTATTTCGTATTGCGTATTCCGTAACTTACCCATTACGTTTTACGCGTCACGCATTACGTCTCACTATCGGTATGGCCATGAACAATCCGCACTTCAAAGTAGTGGTATTCACACCCACCAAGGCGCTCTTCAAGCACCTGGGAAAGAGCTTGACGGATCAGCATCTGGAGTTCTTTTATGCTCCTAACATTTCCGAAGTAGAACAATTGATCAACCGGGTAAAACCGAATCTGTTGATCATCCACGTGGATGAAGAATCGGAAAAGTATCTCTCCACCCTGCAAATTATGCAGACTCTCAGCCCGGTTCAGGATTTGTGGTTCCTGCTGCTCTTAGGCGAGAACCTGTCTTTCGAGAAAGTTCGCGTGGAGCTGTCCCCTAAACGGATTTTTCTCCAGAAAGACAGTAATGATTTCAAAGAGATCGTGCACAATCTCCTCACCATCCGCAATATCGAGCAAAATTTGTCGGATGAAGCCAGCAAAAACCGCTTTGAGGAAGACATCAACAACGTGCTGCGGATTGTCTATCAGGAGCGCGACATCAACCGGGTGTTCGAGCGCCTGGTACATTATCTTCCCAAGTCGATCCGGATGGATTATTGCTGCATCTTCACCTTCGATAAGCAGATGCGCCACCTGGAACACTTCTCCCAGTTCATTCCTCCCACGCACCCCAAAATTACCGGCTCGGTACATTCCTTTGAGCAAATCGTTGAAGATTGGATGCGGGAAGGGGTTCCTTTTCTCCGCGACCAGGATGAAGACCCCCCGGCGTTTGACAAGCTGCGCAAATGGGGATGGCCGGTCTCGCAGGTGTTTTTCCTGCCGATCCATTTACGGGAACGGAATTTTGGCGCGATATTGGTCGGCAACAGCAAAAGGTCGCCGTTGAGCGATCAGGAAATACGCTTGCTCAACGAAGTGGCGCAATTTATCTCCACCCGTATTTTGGATAAAACCCTCGCCGGCGCGGAAACCCAGGACGTTAGCAGCTTTTCGGATCAGCTGATTACCAACCACTTCGACGAAGGCAATATTTTTCAACACACCTGCAAACGGCTGAACGAAATCGCCGATGCTTCCAGCACCATTTTCTGGCAGTACAACAAAGGTTTCGGATTCCTTTTTCCCAAGTATTACCATTTTGCGGAGAAAGATAAAGCCAGCGGCCCGCCGGAAAAAAACATGATATTTCTCACCCGGGAGCACTTCCTGAGCCAGATGATCGAGAAAGGGGAAGTGCGCTCCCTCGAAAACGTGGCGCTGGAAAGCAAGTTAGGGCCGGCGACCATCGCGATTTTCCAAAAATTGAGCTACCAGCACATCCTGGTACTGCCCTTAAAGGTTCATAACGAGATTACCGGCGCCCTGATTATCAACAAGAGCCAGGAAAACGAACGTTTCAGCATCCTGGAAATTCACAAGGCGGAAGAGGTGGTCAGGCGAACGCAAAATGTTCTGGAAGACGCCCAGGAGGTGAAAGAAGCCCAATTCAAGCTGAAACAACTGTCCCGGATTTTCGAGCTGGGCAACGAGATCAAGCTGGACCTCAGCCTGCACAATAAACTGTCGCGCATTGCCATGAGCGTGCGGAAAACCCTGGGCTGGAACGATATTGCCATTTTGTTAGAAGACGAGCCGGGTAAGCGGCTGCGGGTCAGCAACCTGGTGGGGTTCAAAGAGAATTTCGACCTGGACCTGGATTTTTCCAGGCCGATCGGGGTCAAAAAATTCTTCAACTTTTTGAAGCAGTGCACCGAGTTGAACAGCGCGTATTTTTATAATTCCCACGTTATAGCGGCTTCGAACAACGGGGCGGAAGCCTCTCCCCACACCGCCACGGAGTGGCAGAAAAACGATTTGCTGATTCTTCCCCTGGAGACCCGCAACAAAATCCTGGGATATATGATCGTTCACGATCCGGTGGACCGGCTGAAACCGACCGTGGAGAAAATTTCACCCCTGGAATTCTACGCCAACCAGGCTGCGGTGGCGGTAGAAAACTCGGTGCTTTTCGACAAACTGCGCGCCAGCGAAGAACGCTATCGCTCCCTGGCGGAAACCATGAGCCTGGGGCTGGTTACTTGCAACCAGCGGGGAGAGATCATGTATGCCAATCCCGCGTTCCGCAAGCTGGTAGGGGTTCCGGAGTCGCAGGTATTGTCAAAAAAATTGGCGGATTTTTTTGCCGAAAAATCCCGCCCCGGTTTACACCAGGTATTGGAAAAATTAGCGGCTGCGGAGAAAGATGAAACTACCCGGTTGGAAAACCTGGAATTCGAGCTGGTAAGCCGCCCGGGAGAAATCATCCCGGTATCGCTGTTCGGATTTCCGCTTTATGAGCGGCGGGAGAGGGCCGGTTTCTTCCTGGTTTTGAACGACTTGCGGGTGATCAAAAACCTGGAGCGCATGAAGGCGGATTTCAATTCCATGATCGTGCATGACCTGCGCTCGCCCATGAACGTGATCCAGGGATTCATCGAATTGATTCGCAGCCGGGTGGTTGGGGAGGTCAACCCGGAGCAGGAAGAATTGCTCGACATCGCCAAAGAAAACGTCAAAAAGGTGTTGGCATTAGTGGATAATTTCCTGGTCGCCTCCAAGTTGGAGGTGGGCAAATTTACCATAGAACCGAAGCTGAACAATATCAACCAACTCATCGAGCAGCAGGTGGAAAGCCACCGGGTGCTGGTGAAGAGCAAGAACCTGCACATTCACATGGATTTGGATCGCAACCTGCCCCCGTTATGCTTCGACAGCCTGCGCATCGAGCAGGTGTTGAACAATCTGTTCAGCAACGCCATCAAATTTACCCCGGAAAACGGCAGTATTTTCATCAAGTCCGGCTGGCTGGAGCGAATGGGAGGGAGCGAAGACAAATACTATGCCTGTATTTCCGTGCAGGATACCGGCACCGGCATTCCTGATGAGCAGTTAGAACGGATTTTCGAGAAGTATGAGCAAGTGGACGCCAACCAGGGCTTCAACGTCCGGGGAACCGGCCTGGGGCTTTCCATCTGCAAAGAGATCGTAAATCTCCATAACGGCGAGATCTGGGCGGAAAGCCAGCCCGATATCGGGAGCAAATTCTCCTTTACCCTGCCGATTGAGCCGGAATATGTGAAGTTAGAAGGTTGAGCAACCGGCCCGGGGGCGTTTCCTCCCGCAATGTGGCACTCCTGAAACGGCTCAATAGCGAATTTCTACCACCGCCGGGAATTCCGGCACGTGGATATATTGCGCATCCGGGTCTTCCCAGGGAGTTCCGTTGATCAGGATGCGGGAGGCTGCCTTGCCTTTAAAATTGCGAATTTTAATCCAGCCTTCGGGGAGTTTTACATCCCCGCTCAACTCTACCCGGTAGCCGGTTTGGGTTTTCCGGATGGAATAATTCAACCGCCCGTAATAGGTGGGCAAACCGTTAACGCTCATCCCCTCCGGGGCATTGATCCATTCCTCGTATAATCCCTCCCCGACCACCAGCGCCCGGCTGGATTCGTCCTCGTACACAAACATCGCCCGCGCCGCATTGATGAAATCCGAGCCTACCCAGGTATGGGGCATATCGCCGATGAATCCCGGGGTGCGCTCTCCCTTGCGCGCCACCTCCGCCCAGTGGTTCCATCCCGCCGGTTTTTGATCGGAAAAGAAAAATTCGATCAACTCGTGGGCGCGTTCGATTTGGTTCAAATAGATGAAGCTGCCGATTAACCGCACCTCGTAGGGCGTGTAATCTTTCCATTGAAAATCCGCACTCAGGCGCTTCAGGAAATAGTCGTAATAGCGGTCAAAAGTGTTTTGCGCCTCGGGTTGGGGCAGGTTGCGCAGCTCGTTGCAAGGATAGATCGCAATCGCGGTAGAAGTGGCGTCAAAATCGCCTAATTCCACGCAGCCGGGGATGTAATCAATCTGGTGAATTTTGAGCGCCATTTTCAGGGAATTGTAGAGATTGGCGCGGAAGGAGTCCCGCGAGCGGGTCCATTGCTCCGCCTCTTCGCGCCGGCCCAGGGTTTTGGCAATCTCCACCGCATCCTTATAGCCTTTCAGGGCGAAGAAATCGTCCCAGTAAGAGTGCATCGGTTTGGCGGAGTAGCCCTCGTGGCTGATGGATTCCGGCAGCAGCCCATAGCAGGCGCGGTCGATGGGGTTATCGCCGCGGAGATATTTATCCGTGCGGCGCAGAGCGCCCAGGGAATCCATGTACGCCAGCGACTTTTTGACGTTCTCGAAACGCCCTTCCAGGAAGGATTTGTCGCCGGTAAAACGGTAATATTGCAGGATCGCGAAGATCAATTGGCCGTGGCTGTCGTTCTCCGGCACCGGGTCGGGGCCGCGCCGGTCCACCACGCAGGGAACCTTGCCGTCCGGGTATTGGTACCCGGCATACCAGTTCAGGAACGCTTTCACTTCTTCCTGAATGCCGAATTTCAGCAGCGCGGAGGAGGTCAGGGAGCCGTCGCGAATCCAGGAGCGTTCGTAGGAGCGGGAGCCGGGCTGGATGCCGGGACCGTCGCGATTGATGAGGATGTAAGCGAGGTTGGAGCGAATGGTATTGACCAGGCGGCTGGCCGAAGCCGGCAGGTTGAACTCCACGGTGTTGATCTTCTTCTCCCAAAAGGCGATTACCGCCTGCCGGCGGCTTTCCACCTCGTTTTCCGCAGCCAGGGGCAGCGATTGAGGAGCGGATTGGTGAAAGGGAACCGCCAGGCGCACGGTTTTGCGCTCTCCCGCGGCGAGCCGGTAAGCGAATTTCAGCGCCGCCGAGGCGTGCTCGAAATGGTCTTTGAGATCGCTACGGCCGGGGAGGATATTGCGAGAGAGGTAATCCGTAATATCGCCCTCGTCGAATTCCGCGGCCCCGAAGCCATCCGGTCGGGTGAGCGGCACTACCGCTTTCTCTTCGTTCACCAGGATATAACTTTCAGCCTGGCGAATGGTTTTGATCTTTGCGGTTCCGCCCGGCCAGTTCAAAAACTGCCAGGGAGCATTCACCTGGAAGGGGCGAATGGCCAGGTAGAGCGCCCCTTTGGCGCTGTCCGGCCCGGCGTTGCTGAGGGTGTAATTCAGGTAAAGAGCGGAGCTGTCCGGCGGGCCATCGGCGAAGATTTGGGTTTGCAGTTGTAAATTCCCCACGGCCCAGGTTGACGAGGGGATGGGCAGATACTCTTTCTCCAGGTTTTGCGAGGTCTGCGCCTCGTTCCAGGTAATCAGCCGCCCGTTTTGATATAAAAAGGGCTCGATGGAGAAGCGGGTTTTATCCACTTCCACCATGCCTTCCTCGTTGATCAGCGCCTCTTTGCTGTCGTTATTCACCCCGGTAATCGTCCAATAGGATTGCTCGTTGTAGAAATAGCGCGGGAAATATCCCCGGGGACGGTCCTTGGCAATTTCTGCAAAAAAATTATTGGGGGAATCGGAAAAATCCAGCGCTTTGATGTACAAATCGCGGATGGCGTAGCCTTTGCCGCGGCTGCTCTTCAGCAGTTGCAGCTTCAGGTAGCGGGATTCGGAATCTTTCAAATAAATGTAGCTGCGCCCGCCCTTCCCGCGCGCCACGGTGTAGGCGGTTTCCCAGTTTTTTTGATCCTGCGAGACCAAAACGTTATACTGCTCGGCATAATCGGTTTCATCCCAGTCGATGACCAGCCCGCCGTATTCGTAGTGTTTTTGCAGGTCGATGATCAAATCTTGTTGAGGCGGTTTTTTGGCGCTCAGCCAGCAGGTATTGGGATTGCCGTCGAAAAGATGCTGCGGGGGGTGTTTTTTATCGGATTTTTTGGATGTGCTGGCAACCGGGCTTGGCGGCGTGGTATCGGGAACCGCCAGGGATTCGAAACGGAAATCGTCGAGGTAAATGGAACCTTTTCCCCCGGTAGCGGAGGCCACGAAAAATTCGATCTTGTCGATGCGCTTCAAGCTGCGATCTTCCGCGGGGCCCCAGGCAAACTGAATGTGGCGCTTTTTGATGGTGATCTTGCGCCACTCCCCGGGGAATTCAAAATTGCGCTGATTGCACCACCAGACGTTGTCGCCGCTCTCATCCACTAACTTGAACTCGAAATTATTGGCCGGCGCATCACCTTTGAGGTAGAAGGTGAATTGAAAATTCTCCGGCAACTCCAGGGGAAACTGCTTGCGGATGCCGCAATAGCCGGTTCCGGTGGTAAAATCGAAATCCATGCGGATCGCCTGGCCGCGCAGCCCCGCCGCCGCAGCGGTGTCGATTTCCACTGCATCGGCAGCGATGGGTATCCAGCCGGCAGTGGATTCGAAGTCATCCAACACCCTGCCCTGGGCAAAAAGAACGCTGCCGGTAACGGCAAACAAAAAAACTAAATACCTGAGGAGTCGCGGAGTTTTTTCCGCAAGCGACAAGCAAGGATGCCTGGCGCACTGTCCGACCGGCATCCTTGCCGGTCGGATAACGTGCACCCAATTCCTATATGCTATGGGATTTAGCATATCTAAAACTCCGCGACCCCTCAAATACCTGGAAGGGGCATGGCGCCCGCCGGCCAGCCACAGGCCTTTAGTTCTTGTCATATTCAAAACCTTACCCGTCGGTTAATAGTTTTGACAGGCGGGACGCCTGTCATACCTTTGAGGCGGAAGCAAGTTACCCTGATTTTTATTACCGTTCAAGAGAATTTCTCTTCCCCCCGGTTTTCCCCTGCGGATCTTCGATGGTGAGAAGGTAATTCGCCTGCGAGCTGGGCGCGCTACCTTTGCTTGCAGCCGCTTCGCCGGAATAGAGGGAGCGAGTGAAGCCGGCGGGGTAGGGTAATTTTTTTGGATGTGGTATTAGGGCGCAATATTGCTTATGATTGGGAGCTTCTAAAGCAAATATGGCTATGCAGGAACTACACTTACTATTCACAACAAAACGAAAGGACTTTCAATGCGGTACGCAGTAATGATGTTGATTGCAACGATGATGGTTGCCTGCCAAAGCTCTTCCAGCGGGCCGGCTTCGCTCAAAACCTCCAAAGATACCCTGAGCTACAGCCTGGGACTGCAAATGGGGGAGAATTTCAAACTGGGTGCGGATGAAATTGACATGGATGCCTTCATGAAAGGTTTCCGTGATGGCATGGATGATAAGGAAAATCAGTTGGATAAAACCCAGATGAACCAGAATGTAAGTAAATTTCAACAAGCGATGCGGGTGAAGTTCAACGAGAACCAGAAAAAATTAGCGGAGGAAAATTTGTCCAAAGGAGAAGCCTTTTTAGCAGAAAATAAGAATAAAGAAGGGGTAGTGACCCTGCCCAGCGGGTTGCAGTACAAAGTGATTGAAGCGGGTTCGGGACCCTCCCCGAAAGCAACCGACGAGGTAACGGTGCATTATCGCGGCAAATTGCTCGATGGCACCCAGTTCGACAGCTCCTTCGACCGCGGCCAGCCGGCCACTTTTGGCGTGAATCAGGTGATCAAAGGCTGGACCGAAGCCTTGCAACTGATGCAGCCGGGCGCCAAATGGGAATTGTACATTCCCGCGGAACTAGCCTACGGCAGCCGCGGCGCCGGCCACGCCATCCCGCCCAATTCCACCCTGATCTTTGAAGTGGAATTGTTGGGGATCAAATAATCCGGGGCGTGAAACTGCGCAACAGGGGGATTTTCCTGAAAAGTTACTATTCAGCCTCTGATTTTCTCGCGGCGTAGCCGCTACTTCGTAGCTGGACGCTTCGAAAATCTGTTTCCTCCTTACTTACATTAGTCTTGCGAATTTTACGCCGATCCGAAGGATTCCGCATCCCTGCGGAAAGGCGTTACACGTCACAGCCCAGGGTTCTCCCGGCTTTCGGGGAGAACCCTGGGTATAAAAACACACCTAAACCGATAAAACCCTGAAAGGGTTTTACAATAGTGTGGGTGTTAAACCCTTTCAGGGTTTTTAAACTCTCTGTTTTCTTCTTCCCAGGGTTCGCCTCCCTGCGAACCCTGGGCCATGGAGTTCAACCGCTTTGCGGTAAATCGGCCTGCCTGGCAGCAGGCAGGGAATTATACTCACATCATAGGACTAATATTTTTTATACATCCCTTCAACTGCCAGCAAAAGAACAAGAGAGGGCTTAATATGTCCGACCGCATGATCAAACAGTTCATGGAAATGGTGCAAATCGAGAGCGAATCCGGCAACGAAGCGCAAATGATCGCTTATCTGGAAAAGGAATTTATCAAATTAGGCGGGGAGGCGCAAAAAGACACCTACGGAAACCTGGTTGCCAAACTGCCCGCTAAAGGCACGGCGGGCAAAGCGCCGATCATGCTCTCCTGCCACGCCGATACCGTCAAACCGGGTAAAGGAATCAAGCCGGTTCTGAAAGACGGGGTGATCCGCTCCCAGGGCGATACCATTTTGGGAGCAGATGATAAAGCCGGCATTGCGGAAATGTTGGAAGCTCTGCGCGTCGCCCCGCTGCGCCCGCCGGTGGAGATTGCGATTACCCGCCAGGAGGAAGTGGGATTGTTAGGCGCGAAGAACCTCGATTTCAGCCTGTTGAGCGCCCAAAACGGATTCTTGTTGGATAATGATACCCTGGAGACCATCGTCATCGGAGGCCCTTCCTATTTCACCATCGACGTGGAAGTGAAAGGGCGCTCCGCCCATGCCGGCATGGAGCCGGAAAAAGGGATTAATGCGATTTTAGCCGCCGCCAAAGCGATTGTCATTATGCCATTGGGAAGATTGGACCACGAAACCACCGCCAACGTCGGGATTATCCAGGGCGGGATGGTGCGCAACGGCGTGCCGGAAAGCGCCTCCTTTCTGGCGGAATGCCGCAGCTTGAACCACGAGAAGGGGCAGAAATTAGCCGATGAAATTGTGAAGCTGATCTGGGAGCAGGTGGAATCGGTAGGCGCGAAGGCGGAGATCAAGATGGAAAATCTCTTCCGGGCGGTCAGCATTCCGGAAAACGCCGGTACCGTGCGCATCGCTAAAAAGGCGCTTCAAAAAGCCGGGATTGCGGCCCGAACAACCTTCATTACCGGCTTCACGGATGCCTCGGTGTATAATAACCGGGGGATCGAAACCGCAGTGGTCGGAATCGGGGCGCGCTTAGAGCACTCCTTAGAAGAGCACATTTACGTGGAAGACATGGAAAAGGCGCTGGTAATGTTGGTGGAAATTCTGCGGCTTACCGCGGAGTGATGCGCGGGGGACAATAAAAAATGTCTTGAAACAACCGGTAATTGGCAATTGGCAATTCACTACCGTACACTTTTCAGAAATGGCTCAATTTCGACGGATTTGTCATGCCTGAATGCTTTAATCCCCGAGGGGGCAAGCTGAGCATCCATGATGGCTCGTAGAAGTGGATTCCCGCTAAAGCTTGTCCCCGCATGTATTAAGCGGGGAACATGCGGGAATGACACCCCTTGAGCACCCAAAACAAAAAGTGTACGGTAGTGAAATTGGCAATTGGTAATTGGCAATTGCCAATTAAAGGCGGTTAGAACATAAACAGGGTTAATCCAACGTTGGGAAGGTGCAGGAAATCGTAAATCCGGCTCCAGGGAGTAAATAAAAAATCGTAGTCGAAGGTGAGGGCAATTTTATTTCGAATCAAGTAAAACTCCATCTGCCCCCCGGCGACAAAATCTACCCGCCATTCATCATATTCGACGTTGAGCAGGTCACTCGCCTTCAGGTAATGCCCGCCCGCCCCCAGGGAAACGTTCACGAACACCTTGTCGAAATTGAGCAGAACATACTGGAATTGGAGATTCAGGTTGTAAACGTCTGCGGTTATCTCGTTAAGATCCAGGTTATAGGAATCCCGGATATAAATCCCGGAAAGCTTGAATTGGCGGCTGCGGGATACCTGGTACATGTAATTCAGTTTGACCGTGCGCCCGCCGGCCAGGGTAAGGCCATGGGTATGGATAGTATGAAAGTAATAAGGTTCCTGGGCATTTAGGGAACCGCAAAGTATCACTCCCAAAACCAGCGCATAAAGGGGTTGCAACCGTCGCTTTTTTGTCGGAGCTGCAATCTTCTCCACCTCAGGCATCGAATTCACGGGCAGTTCTGTCGTCTCGGTCATCGGTCATTTTTCCAGCGGAGTATTTTTAGGAATGATCTTGGTGATGAAGTCGTATCCCTCGAAGGGGGTTCCCCGGTATTTGTCCCATACTTCTAATTTGACTTTATAAGTATCCACCCCGGCGTCAAAAATTTTGGTGACCACCCGTTTATCCGCCCCCTGGATCACATCTCCAAAGGGGAAAGTCCAGCGGTAATAGCTGATCGAATCGGTCGGATTGGGATCGCTGCTGGTGGAAGTGTAGGTGACCAGTTGTTGGTGCCCGGGAATGTTGGGTGTCCAGCTAAAGTTCGCCACGGGATTCAGATTGGTTACCGTGACCGCCCGGGTGGCCTGGGCGGTGAGGCCATTTCGCTGGCTGGTGACTTCCAGGCGCACCTGGTATGGATCTACCGCCGGTGCGCTAAAGGTGTGCACCACGCTGTCAATATTGCTATAAATCAATTGGTTGTTGATGAAGATTTCGAAATCCAGCAGGTAGAGTCCCTGCGGATCCTGGGGATCGTAAGAACTTGTTCCATTAAACAAGCATTGCAGGGGAAACGGACCCTGGGTAGGAGAAACCGATAGCACCGCGACCGGGGGAGTGGTCACCCGAACCAGCACGCTGGTGGTATCGGTCTGCCCTAAGTTATCGGTTACCCGCAATTTTACCCGGTAATCCTTATCTACGGTGTACAAATGCGTGCCGGCGCTGTCCAGGGTGCTGCTGCCGTCATCGAAATCGATCCGGTAGGCCACGATTTGCCCGTCGGGGTCCTGGCTGTTGGTGGCGGTATAATTGATGAGCAGGGGAGCGGCGCCGTTCACCGGGTTCACCTGTAAAGAAGCGACCGGGGGCTGGTTATCAGTATAGACAATTTGCTCGGTACTATCCAGACCACCATCATTGTCCGCTACTTTTAATCTTACCGTGTAAGAGCCTGCGTTCATGTAGGTATGTTTAACCGTAGTATCGGATGATATAGCTGTGACTGCGGTTCCGTCTCCAAATCGCCAGACATACAATTCTATTCCTCCCCCCTGCGCGCCATCCGGATCATAGCTGTCCGAGGGATCCAATTCTATTTGATAAGGGCTGACGGTGGTGAGCCAGCGATAGGTAAAGGAAGCCACCGGGGCAAGATTCTTGAAGAAAAAGGTTTTGGCGCTGCGCGTGGAGAGTTTGACTTTATCGGAAAGCTCCAGCTCGATTTCTACTTTGCCGGTGGTGTCGGGGATGAAATCTATCTTGTCATTGAATTGGCCGGGAACGTCAAAAGTAATGGTATTGTCGGTGCGGGAAACGCCTGAAAACTGCGATTCGATAATGTCCCCGCTTCCGGACAGAAATTTGAACGTGGCCACCAGGGGCTGGTTTTCGGCGTCGCGGTACTGCAAGGTGATGGTGAAAGGGTTTGCCGTGGTAAATTTCAGCGAGTCATCGTCAAAAGCAAATTGTTGAATTTCCGGCG
>WYBG01000173.1 GCA_011526015.1 Deltaproteobacteria bacterium
TTACCGGATATCGCACCCATTTTGGAGAGCATTTGCAGCAGCTTTCCATTCCCACCCTGATCGTTCACGGGGAAAAAGACCGCCTCATCCCCCTCCGCCTGGCGGAACAGGCCGCCCGGCAAATTCCTGGGGCGCGGCTTCACATTCTCAAAAAATGCGCCCATCTTCCGCCGCGAGAAAGACCGGGAGAGTTTAACGAGGTTATCCTGGAATTTTTGAAGAACCCGGAGCGGGCTGCCAGCGGGCATGAAGCATTAGGCAGTAGGCAGTAGGCAAAAGACCTCCCCTTTTCACTTTTTGTCTCCCTGGTAAATGGTGGCAATCCCGAAAGTCAGGGGGGTCATTTTTACGGCATCGAAACCCGCTTTCCATAACAAATCGCAAAATTCTTTTCCGTAGGGAAACGTTTCCACGGTTTCATTCAGGTAACGGTAGGCGTAGCTGTCCCCGGAGATCAGACCCCCAATGCGCGGCAGGATATGGCGGAAGTAGAACAGGTAAAACCGGCGCAAGAGCCGGTTTTTCGGAAGAGAA
The DNA here is from genome assembly GCA_011526015.1 of Deltaproteobacteria bacterium. Taxonomy (GTDB): domain Bacteria; phylum Calditrichota; class Calditrichia; order RBG-13-44-9; family J075; genus JABWBP01. Next base: position 535 of record WYBG01000173.1, read on the forward strand.
AATTCCAGGATGATCGCCCGCCCGCCCGGTTGCAGCACCCGGCGCATTTCCTGCAAAGCGTGGAGTACCTCGGTAACGTTGCGGATGCCGAAGGAAATGGTAACGGCGTCGAAAGTATTTTCGGGAAAAGGAATGGCAGTGGCGTCGCCGGTTTGGAGTTTCAAGGACTGGTCCATTCTCCGCTTTTTCAATTTGGAGCGGCCCAGCGCCAGCATGTTCTCCGCCATGTCGATACCAATGCCCCCGGCTACCCGCCCGCTCTTGCTGAAAATGGAAATCAATTGGTCGCCGGTACCGGTTGCCAGGTCTAAGACGTGCTGGCCGGGCTTTTCCGGCAGGCAGCGGGCCACCCGGTTGCGCCAGACCACGTCCTGCCCCAGGGAAAGCAGGCGATTGAGCAGATCATAGCGGTGGGCGATGCGGTCGAACATCTTCCACACCTCCCGGCGAGAAGGCGGGGGGGCAACCGCCCCGTCGCGCTGTTCTTTCGGGTCCGTCACGCTCTCTCTTCCTCTCAGGTTATCTCAACAGTCCTATCAGTATTGCAGCATTGCGAGGGCGCAAATTTAAGGAATCCCCCGGGGACGTTCAACAAGTTTTCAATTTCCGGAAGTGCTGTGGCGGGGTTATCGCAGGCGGGCTGCCGAGGGGGATACCGGATACAAGACATCTTCAACTTATCCGACATCTGGTATCTGGCATCCGGTAATAGGCCGCGCGGTTAGCAATGAGGGAACATAAAAACCGGGGAGGTTAGAACACATACTTCTGGGTAATGGAATATTCTCCCATTTCGTAGGGAACCCGGGGGAAATTCCGCCAGCGCCGGATGGTGCGTTTAATGCAGTTCAGGATATGAACGTCCTGAATATCGGATTGAACCATCCGAATGCTCTCCGGGATGACGTAGCCTTCCGGGTGAATATCGAATTTAACCACCAGGTTGCCTTTCACGGTCGGGTCGCTTCGATAGATGCGGTCGAAACAGCGCCGCACGTCCTTCTTATTATCGTTGGCAATGGAGATGGTTTTATCGTAATCCCGAACCCCGGTGGCAATGTCGAAATCGGTAAACTTGGATTCGGCGATGGAGACATTCTCATCGGGCGAGCGGGAGAATTGCCGGGTGTTGGATTCGTAGGCTTTTTTACGGGCGTTGTAAGGTTCCATGGGAGAATTGCGAGTCTCCGCCCCGGGTGCAACCACCGCGGCGATTCCCCCAATCGCGCTTAGCACGTCCGCCCCGGTTTGGGAAGAAGAACTCAGGGAAGCCACCATCGAAGAATCATAGCGGCTCCCGGAGTCCGGGATTTTAGTGGAAACGCGTTTAGCAGTCTGGTTGCGGGCCTGCTCCCTTGCGGCTGCCCTCTCCAGGGCCCTCTGCCCTTCCGATATCTCGGGGGTTTCTTCAGGCATCAATTTCTCCGACCGGAACCCATCCACCAGGGAGTTGAAAGACCGGGGCTGTTCTGCAACCGGGTTCAGCGCGGGAATTTTCTCGTAAATCGATACCAGCCGGCTTAAATAAGCCTGCTTCATCTGATGGCGAATCCGCTGCAAGGGGTAATGATTGTAATACCGCACCGACAGGAGCGTAAGTACGAGAATGATAACAGCAGTTACGGAGAGAAATTTCCAAAAGAGTACGTTCAGTTCGGTCAAAATTGGGCGTGTAAAAAAAACTTTAATATAATCGTAACTCCTTTTACTGTACATCATGGCAGTCTTTTACCTTCCCGGTTAAAGTAAACGTTCCCATAGTAGCAAATTGTATGGTTCTTAAGATGATGCAAATCAAAAAGCTGGACAATCGGAAATTATGCCAGCGCCAGCCGGGCGGGTCCGGCCGGTATGAGAATTTGAAAAGGAGAATGGGAGAGCGGGAGAAACGGAGACTTGCATCTCCCATTCTCCGTTTCTCCCGCGCACCGGTTCACAGCATTGACAATTCTCATGGCGAAGCCCCGACGGGGCAAGCCATCCCTTTCCCGCCGCAAAGCGGTTCCTACGGAAAAGAGAGCACTTTGGCGGAGCCACGGCTGCCGCCGCGTGCTGGGAAATGTCAGGTGATATGACGCTTTAAAGGGCAGAAACCCATGCGCAAAGCCGGTCGGTTGCGGTAATTATTTTAGGGGCATATAATTTCAAGAACGCCGAGTCCAGGTGTTTGCTGGCCGGGGTCTGTTCCGCCGCGCTCAGCGCCCTGGCGCCGTCGAAATCCACGTAGGCCAGGCGGGCGGATAATTCCTCCCCGGGCCTGCCGAACTCCTGGCCGGGAAGGATCGCCACCCCGGTCTCTTCTAACAGGCGGGCGCACAATTTTTCGCTGGTATCTATGCCTTTCTTGATCAATTGCTCTCGAAAAGGGTTGAAATTGACAAACAGGTAGAAACCGCCCTCCGGATCGAGCACCACAATTCCGGTTTTGCGGAGCCGTTTGGCAATATAACGACCCAGCACTCGCAGAATGCGGCGGCACTGCATCAGGTAGCGCTCGATTTCCGCCCCGTGTTTAAATGCCCGCACCGCGGCGTACTGGATCGGGGCGGAAGTGGAGGTATAGGTCTCGCTGGCCACCGCGGCCATGGCATCGCGCAACCAGTAGAGGGATTTAGGGAACAGGAAGGTTCCCAGCCGCCAGCCCCCGGCCCCGCACCATTTGCTCAATCCCCCGCTGATGATGGTGCCCTCCGGGTAAAAACGGGCGATGGAAACGTGCTGCCCCAGGTGGTGAAGTTCTCCGTAAATTTCATCGGAAAGCAGAATGGCCCGGTATTTCCGCGCCACCCGGGCGATGGCTTTCAATTCCTCCATCTTGTAGGTACAGCCGGTGGGGTTGTTGGGATAATTGAGAATGATTACCCGGGGACGCGCGGGATCCTGCCGGCACAATTTTTCCAGTTCCGCCGGGGTCAGGCGCAGCCCGTTGGCCAGGCTGGTGGGCAGCCAGTGAATATGCCGCCCGGTAATCTGCGCCTGGGGCGCATAGGAAACCCAACTGGGGGTGGGAATGACCAGGTCTCCGTAATAAACCAGCAGCAGGATGAACATCAGCTCTTTGGAGCCGGGGCCGATCAGCACGTCGCTGCCGGTGTAATCGATCCCATGAAATTTGCGGTGGTACTCCGCCACCGCTCCCCGCAACTCCCGCAATCCCATTACCGGCAAATAATCTTTTTGAAAGGCATTGGCTTTCAACTCATCCACTACCGGCTGCGGTACCGGGAAAGGCGACTGCCCCAATCCCAGGCGAAAAACCTCTTTGCCCTGGCGCTGGAGTTCGGCGCTTTTTTCGTTAATGGATAAGGTTGCCGATAGCGGCAATCCCCGAACGTTCAGGTTTAAATGGATTTCCGGGCCGGAATTTGCAACAGCGTTATGATGTCTCATAGAGTCAGTTCTTCTCCCCGGCGCAGGGTTTGTCCGGCGCCGGTTTTGTTTCGGCAATTTCTTTTGTTTCTTTAGTTGGATTAATGGACGATGGATTGATGGTTTCATGGTTGAATGGTTGAATCGCTATCCCAACCATTTAACCATGAAACCATCCATCATTCCATTAATCCACTACTCCAAATTCACAACATTTTCGCAATATTCGCGTATTGAGCGCCTACGTTCTCTTTCGCAGCACCTTCAAATCGGTTTCTCCCTCACTGCGGGCAATGATGACCGAACCGCAGCTATCGCTCCAGACGTTGACCGAGGTGCGCATCATATCCAGAATGCGATCCACGGCCAGAATCAACCCTATTCCTTCTAAAGGCAGCCCCACCGCCTGCAAAACAATGGTGATCATCACCAACCCGGCCATGGGGATCCCCGCCGCCCCGATGCTGGCCAGCAATGCAGTGAATACCACGATCATTTGCTGGAGAAACGAGAGCTCAATCCCGTACACCTGGGCGATAAACATGGCCGCAACGCACTCGTACAGGGCGGTTCCGTCCATGTTGATGGTCGCCCCCAGGGGCAGCACAAAACTGGTAACTTTATTGGAAACCCCGGCGTTGTTTTCCACCGCGTCTAAAGTGAGCGGCAGGGTGGCGGAGGATGACGCAGTAGAAAAGGCGGTCATCAGCGCGGCAGACATGGCCCGGGCATGGGCGACCGGATCGGCGCCGCCAATCACATACAGGAGAACCGGCAGGGTAAGGAAGGCATGAATCGCCAGGGAGATCACCACCGTAAGCATGTAACTTCCCAGGGGGGCAAAAACCTCGAAACCCGTTTGCGCTACAATCTTGCTCATCAGCGCAAACACCCCGATAGGCGTAAACAGGATGATGAAATGAGTCAGGCGCATCATCACCTCGAAAATTCCCTGGAAAAAGTTAGTCAGTGATTCCCGGTAGGGCTGGGGAGCGCGGGTAATGAAGAATCCGAACAGCAGCGAGAAGAAGATCACCGGCAACATATCCCCTTTCACCATGGCCTCCAGGGGATTGGTGGGAATGATCCCCAGGAGGGTGTCGCCGATTTTCGCAGCCCCGGCTTTCAACTCTTCGGGAACCTCTTCCAATCCTAAGTTCGCACCGAGGCCGGGTTGGAGCAGGTTCACCAGCACCAGGCCGGTTAAAATGGCCAACAAACTGGTAGTAAGGTAATAAGCCAGGGTTTTGAGGCTCAAACGCCCGAATCTTTCGGCGCTGCCGATGCCGGCAACCCCGGAAATGATGGAAGAGACGATAAGGGGGATGATAACCATGCGCAGGCCGCGGAGAAAGATCGTTCCCAGGATGGAAACTTTATCGGCCACGAAATTTTCAAACCCCAGCCCGCGCGCCATTATGCCGAAAAGAATTCCTGCCGCAAGGCCGATAAAGATTTGCCAGTACAATTTCAATTTCATGCGTTCTGCATCTATAAGCCGTGAAACTTGCAATGCGCAGCATCGAAAGCAGCGGCCGGTTTGAAGTTAAAATAATGTGAAACAGTATAATAACAATGGCAAGTATTACAAAATACTTTTTCTTTCTTCCCGGAAAATGGTAGATTAGACGGCGGCGTGAAGCGTAAGGCGTGATGCGCAATAGGAGTGAAGTTTGCGTATTGCGTATTGCGTATTGCGAACGACGGAATACGGAATACGCAATACTCTTACGTAGCATTTTGAACCGAAGCGACCATGAGGAGCCTGCATGAGTTTTCTAACTCACCTGGAATGTTCCGCCTGCGGCCTGAAATTGGAACCGGAGCGCCTCTGGAATCTCTGCCCCCAATGCCGCAAACCCTTGTTGGCCTGCTATGATTTGGAGAAAGCGAAATTAAAACTATCCCGCGGCGCATTAACCGGGCGGGAGCAAACCCTGTGGCGCTACCGGGAATTGCTGCCCCTGCGGGATGATCGTTACCGTTTAAGCCTGGGAGAAGGGTTTACCCCTTTGATCCGCGCCGAGAACCTGGGCCGGGAACTGGGTTTCACGAACCTGTGGATCAAAGAAGAAGGGGTGAATCCCACCAACTCCTTCAAAGCGCGCGGCCTGGCGGTGGCGATTTCCCGCGCCGGCGAATTGGGCGTGCGCGCCGTTTCCATCCCTTCCGCCGGGAACGCCGCCGGGGCGATGTGCGCCTACGCTGCGCTGGCCGGGATGAGCGCCTACGTTTACATGCCCAAAGACGTTCCCCACCCTTTTATCGCTGAATGCAAAGCATTGGGCGCGGAGGTAACCCTGGTGGACGGGCTGATTACCGATTGCGGCCGGCTCGCCGCTCAACACCTGGTGGAAGACAAGCGCTTCGACGTCTCTACCCTGAAGGAACCTTACCGTTTAGAAGGCAAAAAAACCATGGGCTACGAGTTGGCGGAGCAAATGGGCTGGCGCCTGCCGGATGTGGTCATTTACCCGACCGGCGGGGGAACCGGCCTGGTGGGAATGTGGAAAGCCTTCGCGGAGATGGAGCAATTAGGCTGGATCGGCGCCCGCCGCCCCCGCATGGTAACGGTTCAGGCGGAAGGCTGCGCCCCGATGGTGGAGGCGTTCCGGGAAGGCCGGGAATTCGCCGAAACCTGGGAAAACGCCCGCACCGTCGCCGACGGGTTGCGGGTTCCTGCGGCGGTGGGAGATTTCCTGATTCTGCGGGCGTTGCGGGAAAGCAGGGGAACCGCCGTGGCCGTCTCCGACCGGGAAATGCTGCACGGCGCAAACCGGATCGGGCGCACCCAGGGAATTTTTGCCAGCCCGGAAGGCGGCGCTACCCTGGCGGCGTTCCTGCGCCTGCGGAAGTCCGGCTGGATCGCGGACGGGGAGTCGGTGGTATTATTCAACACCGGCAGCGGGCATAAGTACGCGCATTTGTGGTAAAACGGGGCGCAAAATTTATTTTAGACATAATTGGAAATAAGGATTTTGACAGGATGAACAGGATCAAGTTTGCTTGAAAAATATAGATTACCGGTAGTCATTAGTTTTGCGATTTTTACGCCGAAGGCGTTAGACATCACAGCCCAGGGTTTCCCGCTTGCGGGACACCCTGGGGAATGTACGATGGGGAAATGGCTCCCATACCCCAACGGGGTTAAACAAA
>WYBG01000174.1 GCA_011526015.1 Deltaproteobacteria bacterium
CCGGCAATCCTTCCATAAGGGATCTTGACGATTTGCCCGTCTGCGGTCTCGATCTCTAAGGAGCGGTGGCCCAGCCGGCGGATTTTACCTTCCACGGAAGGCAATTTAATCCGCTGGTTGATCTCATAAGCGTCTTCCGCTTTGAGAATGATCCCGGCGATCACGTCGCGAATGGCAAACCAGGAGGCCCAGATGAGCAGCAATGCCAGCAACCCTATCCAAACTGCGGTATAGAAAGGGCGGTGCTGGAAAAACTGCTGCGCTGCCCAGAGCAGGAAGAAGCCCCAAATAGCCATTTCAATGAATGGGAAAACCCGGTAGAGCGGAAATCCGAGCAGCTTTTTGACCCGGGGAAGATTTACCGCTTTCTGAACCGTTCGCAGCAGGAGGAGCAACACTACTCCGAAGAGCAGAATTTTCAAGATCACGGTTTGGGATATTTGAAACTCGAACAGATCCATGGTACGGGCCTCGCGAAAACGCTGTTGAAAAAACCGACCGGGAGAACCGGCGCTGTCTCCGCTTCCCCGGCTCTCCCTCTCGCCGGTTCACTACTAATGGCGGTATAATCATTTCCTGAATACTATAGAATCTCCATCTGGCGAAATTTACGGTACAGGTGCGGATAGAGATACGGATCGATTTCCAGCGTCCCATTAGTCCCCTCGATTACCAGCCCGGCGCGTTTGAGAGCGGCGAGGGGAGCCTGCCACTCCTGCCCCGAATCCATCACCCGCGCCATCCGGGAAGGGGTTAACCGTTTGTGGAGCAGCAACTGCGCCAGCAGCGCCATCCAGGGGCTTTCTAAATTTTCCAGGGGAGCGGTATCAGGCGTTTCCGGCAAGCGGAGCTTGAGTCGGCCCTGGCTGAAATTCTTGATATGGCTGATCCAGCTTTGCAGCGCCGCGCCCACGTTTCCCGCGGAGTAATCGAACCAGGCGTTGAACAGCCGCGCCAGCCGCAATTCGGAAAGCTCATCTTCCGCCAGTTCGTTCAATTCGATCTTTAGGCCGGTAGAGCGGTGGCGCAGCATGACGGCGTCCTTCAGCGCTTCGGCGTCGAAGGGCTGGCATTCGATAACCCCCAGGAAATGATTTTCGATCTTGCGGATGCGGTTGATCAGTTGAAAACTGTGCAGATTGGCGTTGGCCACAAAAAAACATTTGTCGCCGAAATCGTTGATCAACTCCACGATGGCATCGATGACTACAAACCCCCTGTCGCTGCGTTCCCACCACAATTCCAGGTCGTCGAGGATCACCACGCTATCCCGCGGCAGGGCGCTGAATACCTGGGAAAGATTGCCGCTCAGGAGCAGCCCGTTGGCGCGCAGCGCGCTCATTACCGCCTCGCGGAATACCGCCGGATCGATAGAGCCGCCGGCCGGCGGATGTACCGAAAAAATGTTTTCCCGGGCAAACTGCTTGTGAGCCAGGGAATAACAGAAAGAGGTTTTCCCGGAATTTTCTTCTCCGGTAACCAGCAGCGCGCCCGGGAACCCGGCGCGGAAGCGTTCCAGAGCGGTCTCCCCTAATTTCAGCTCTTTTTCCCGCCCCACCCAGAAATTGGGATGAATGTTCGGTTCCCCGGAAAAAACCTGCCGGTAATAAAACGGCAAGGCATTGAGCACTTCCGGGCGGGGAGAAACGCTCTCCCGCAGATTGAGCAGTTGGTAAATGCTATTTTCCCGGTATTCTTCGGATACTTGCAGCTTCCGCGCCGCTAACAGGCTCTCGCTGCGCCGGTACCACAAGCGCACCAGCTTATCCTTTAGAAACGCGGCGGCGGATTCCCGGGCGGCCTCGAATTTCGACAACACCTTCTGGCCTTCCTGGGCGCGGATGTAGTGTTTCAAATTTCCCGCCAGCCGGGTCACCGTGTAGGTGTTCATCTGCTCAAAGGTTTTGTTGAGCAGCCGGTCGATGGTTGCGTTGAATTGATCCTGCAATTCCTCGATATGCCGGCATTCCTCCTGCACCCGTTTTTGGCTGCTTTCCAGGATCGCGTCGATATTTTCCCGGCCCGCGGTCTTCTCTTCCGCATTCCCGGCGGCTTCCAGGCTTACGGCCTGGAAGGTAACCAGGCGCAGCGCGTCGCGGGTAACCTCTTCAGCGCGGAGAAACTGCCGGGGCAGCTTTTCCAGGTAGTCGCGCAAAGGGTCGATGAATTCTTCTTCGATCAAATACTCCACCAGCCGCCGCAGGGAGATCGTAAACCTGGCCGCTTCCTCGAACGGCTGTGCGGCGCCCTGGTTAAAACTTTCTTCGTTGAATGTTTCGATGGTTTCCGGCAGGCTATCGCTCGCCTCGCGAATTTCTTTCAGAAAGGTTTGCAAGATCTCATCTTCATCAAAATTGAATTGGCCGCCCGGGGCCAGTCTGGAGAGAGCGGCGGAGCGGTCTTCGCTCTCCTTCCCGCCTTCACGAACCGCTTCCAGGCCGCGGCAAAGCTCTTTCAGGGGGTGCAGAAGGTTGGCCTCAATGTTGAGATTGATATCCTGCCGTATCCGCTGCACAATGACCCGCACGCGGTTCTGCAAGGACATCAACCACACGTCCAGCAGGGCAATATTCAGGTACGTTTCCCGGCGGCGCAGCCAGGCTTCCGGCGCTTCGGCGATCTGCTGCCGCAGTGTTGCAGCAGATTTGGGAAGCCGGTATTCCTTCCTCAGCTTGCGGCTGATCTCCAGATCCTGCAAATCCTGGCTGAGCGCCTGGATGTAGCCCCGGGCGTTTTCCCGCAGGCTGCGATAAAAGCCCGCTTGCGCCTCGCGAACGGTATTCTCAAGCAGGGCAAGCTGTTTTTCGACTTTCTGCCGTTCCGCGGAAATATCTTCCCCGGTCAAATTCTCCGGCCCCTGGCGGTATTCGATGCGCAGCAGCCCTTCCCGCAGGGAGCGGATCAATTTTTGAATCTCGGCAATACCCTGGTAATCGCAAACCGCCGCTTTTTGCAACTCCGCATACCAGTGTTGCGGGAATTTGAATTGCAGGTAATACTTTAGCAGGGGTTGCAGGCGCACCGCCCGGGAAACCGGTTTGCCGGTAAGCCGGGCGCGCAGCCGTTTGCGGAACTTCAGGAATTTAAGGGAAAAGCGATCCTGCGGATCGGGCTGCATCCGGGCAGATTCATAGAACAGTGTAAGCTGCTCCGGCCCGGCAGCGATTATCGCCTCGATTTCTTGCAGCAGCCAGGCGGCGCCTTCTTCAAGCGCCTCTTTTTGCCCGGAAAGGCGCTTCTGTTGAAATTCCGTTAATATCTGCTGGCTCTGGAACAAAAAGTCGCTGTGGCTGCGGTTGATCAACTTCCGGCCGGGTTGGGGGTCTTCTTTGTCAAAATATTTTTCCAGGTTGCCGAAAATTTGCTCCGATAGCTGCCCAAGGGCATCCAGCAGCCCGGTTTCCGATTTTTCCACTCGCGCCAAAAACTCATCCCGGTAACGGGAGAGGATATCCGCCACCCGGGAATCCAGCTCCACCAGCAACGGGGCGATCCGTTCATCCTCCGGCAGCGCCAATTCCGGCAGGAGCAACTCCCCGGACGCTGTTTCCGGCCGCTCCCCCGGGGCCGGCGCGGCGCTTTCGATGCCGATGTAAATTTCCTTGAAATAAGAAGAGGCCCAGATCAACAGAATCGAGCCTAATTCATCGACGATAGAATCGATCCGCTGCACGAACGGCAGCGCTTTGTCGGGAGTAAATTCCGGCAGGCCTAAAATCACCAGGTCCGCATCCTTTGATTCCACTTTGATAATCTCCTCGAAGGGCCGCTGCTCGATGCCGTTCTGGATCACTTTCACTTCCGCTTCCAGGCGGTAATCCTCCAATACCCGCTGCATATTTTTGCGAATCGCGCCGGTCAGGGCATCCGCATTATTCACGATCAGGATGCGCAGCGCGGTTTTCTCCCATTCATCCGTGGAGAGTAGAAAACGCACCAGCGCCAGGGCCAGGGAGAGGTTGTTGCCCCATCCCCGCCACCAGATATCCACCTGTTTGTGGCCACCGTAACCCCGTTCCCGGTCGTAATCCAGCAGCAGCACGTTATAATCCAACTGGTGAAGGTGGGAAATGAGACGGGAAAATTTTTCCGGGCTTTGGGCGTTCCTGGCCCAACCCATCATCACCGTATTCGGCTCCATCCCCGAAAAACCGTAAAACTGGGAGATATTTTCCATCCCCCGGTAAATATCCTCAACTGCCAGCTTGCGGGTAAAAATACCGGGGCCGTGCGATTTGTCGATCACCACCTGGCGGGATTTGGGAGGCGTCGCTTTGCGCGCCGGGGATTCCAGCAGCTCAAAATCGGACAGAACCCCGCGTTTGTAGATGAGCCATTTTCCCAATTCCACTAAGTGGGGCCGGGCGGAAACGCCCCCGCTGAACAGAATGATATTGGGGCGCCAGTTGCGCGGGTGGGGAATTTCGTGGGTAAGCCGGTACAGCCCGGAACGCACCACGGAAGACCACACCCCTTCCCAGGTGTCGCCGGATTCCAGGGTTAGCTCTTTGCGCTTCAGGTACACAAAAATCGCTCCCATCACCACGGTTGCGCCGATCATGGCCAGGAAATCCAGCTGGACCATCACGATGAAACAGGCCAGGGAACCGATAACGCTCACTATCCGGGGAATTTTGAACTCCGGGCGGAAATCCGCGCTGGCCCAGCTTTCCAGGGCGCAGCTCATATTCAAAAACCCGTAGGTGGTAATAAAGAACATCGAGACGATGCGGGCGATGAGATTCAATTCCCCGATCAGGATGCCGCCCCAGGCAATCAAAAAGGTGAGCAGCAGGGCGTTGCGGGGTTCATTTTCTTTTCCGTGCCCTCTGGCGAAAAATTTCGGGGTGATGCGGTCCACCGAAGTGGCCTGGAGAATGCGGGGCGCGCCTAAGATGCTGCCCATGGCGGAAGAAAAGGTGGCCGCCAGGATGCCAATCGTCACCAGGATCGGCACAAAGGCGATTTTTAACAGCACATTGGTATCGTTGGCCAGGGCGTTGGCATCCACGGTATAGGCAAAGAAAAACGGCAATCCCAGGTACACCAGCAGTCCCACCGTTATTGCGCTAATGGTGCCAGCGGGAATGGATTTTTGGGGATCCTTCAGATCCCCGGACATGGAGACCCCGGCCTCGAACCCGGTGACCGCGGGGAAAAATATCCCGAACAGCACCATCCAGGAGGGCGCGCCCGGCAACGGATTGAAATGCGGCTGCGCGGGGGCCAAATCATGGGTTCCCAGGAATACCGAGATCAGCGAGAGCACGATCATGGCCAGCACGAAAAACTGGGTCTTGAGGGCCAGGGCAGTGCTGATAAAGGTAATGGTGGTGAGCACCAGCAGCGCAATGGTGCCGGTAATGCGGATGATGTTGGGGGTGATTTTCATCCCCAGCGCCGCCAGCAGGCTCTCCGAGAAACCGATCAAATACAGGCTTACGCTGAAAGAAAGGCCCACGAACAGCGCCAGGCCCAACATGCCCCCGATGGGCAGGCCCAGGCTGCGGGAAATAATGTAGTAGTTTCCGCCGGCCTTTACTTTTTTGTCCGTGGCAATGGAGGAAACACTCAACCCGGTGGTTACGGAGATCAGGTGAGCGAGCAGCACAATCGCGATGGTGCTCCACAACCCCGCCTGCCCGGTAATCCAGGGCAGGCGCAGGTACATGATCACGCCGAGAATGGTCAGAATGGAAGGGGTGAACACCCCGCTGAAGGCGCCGAATTTTTTTGCCCCGGCCATGAAAACTCCCCTGAGGTTCACTGCTTTTTATCTGGCGACCGTCGATAATACGGAATTTTTGCAAGTTCCGCAAATCCAAATACTTTCCGGCAGCGGGGTTCACATCCCGGTGATGGCGGATGAAAGCCTGATGAACCTGCGCGACGCCTTTCGCCTGCCAAACACGATTTGGTGGACATGGTGAATGTAAAGCTGATGAAAGTGGGGGGAATTTCCGAGGCGTTGCTGATCAACGCCGTGGCGCGATCTGCGGGATTGGAAGTGATGATCGGCTGCATGGACGAGGCGGCGTTAGGCATTGCCGCGGGGCTGCACTTTGCCCTGGCGCGCCCCAACGTGGCCTACGCCGATCTGGACGGGCATCTCGATTTGCTCGACGCCCCCTCCGCCGGGGCGGTAATCCTGAAAGACGGGGTTCTATATCCCACCGCTCAGCCGGGGCTGGGGTTTGATCTTGAAATGGCAAAATGATTTTTGAATTATTTTGCCAGTAAATTATTCTGCTGCGCTTCCGCTTGTCATTAGTTTTGCGATTTTTACGCCGAAGGCGTTAGACATCACAGCCCAGGGTTTCCCGCTTGCGGGACACCCTGGGGAATGTACGATGGGGAAATGGCTCCCATACCCCAACGGGGTTAAACAAA
>WYBG01000175.1 GCA_011526015.1 Deltaproteobacteria bacterium
AGAGTGGTCAAAAGAAAAATGTCAAACTTTTTGGTGAAACGTGATCACCACCGAAACTGGCCGCAACCCAACACCACTTTTCGAGAAGCAATTGAACTCGTTAAGTGAACGGTATTGGCTCTAAAACACCAAAACACTTGAACACCAAAACACTTTCCAACCGCATTTTCAGGAGTGAAATAAATGCCAATTGCCGGGCAGAGACAGCGGGTAATTATTGACGTGGACGGGGTACTGCGGGATTTTATCGATTCCCTGGTGCGGGTGTACCTGCGGGAATACCCCGGCCATCGGGTCGCACCGGTCAATTCTCGCAAATTGGAAGATTTTTTCCCCATCGGGGAGAAAATTTATCCCTTTATGGATGAAATTTTTGCCCGGGAAATTTTGGAAGAGGCTCCCGCCTATCCAGGGGCGGTAGAAGCGCTGCGGCGCTGGGAGAAGGAGTTCGAAATCGTTATTGCTACCACCCAGCCGCTGGCCGGCAGGGGGCCCACCCTGGTATGGCTGGGCAGGCATAACGTTCCCTCGAATACCATTCACATAACTGCCGAAAAATATCGCCTTGCCGGTCTGGCCCTTCTGGATGATTTTGTGGATAACCTGGAAAAATTCGCTGCTACCGGGCGGCTGGCCGTGTGCATGGACCGCCCCTGGAACCAACACTGGAGGGGGCTGCGGGTGCATAACGTCGATGAATTTTTTGGATACCTGGCGGAATACCTCCGGGAGAGCGATTTCGACGAGAAAGTGCTGCTGGCCTGAAACAGGAGTGTTAAATGGTTACATTGCTAAATGGCTAAATGGTTGTGCAAGCACAATCTATCATCCTCCCGGCATCCAATTAATTATCCCATCCTCCCTCACGCTTATTTTCCCCTCACCCTGTCAGCTCTTACGAATAGATTTTTCTCGCGCAAAACTCTGCATAGTGCAAAGAGTTTGAAGACGGCGATCCGCTGCCGTGCACTTTTTTAAAGCGGAGCAATTTTGTCGAATTTGTCATGCCCGGCCTGCCCCCACGGGGAACGCTTTAATCCCCGAGGGGGCAAGCTGGGCATCCATAAGGCCTGGCGGATATGGGTTCCCGCTAAAGCTTGTCCCCGCGTGTATTAAGCGGGGAACATGCCCCAAAGGGGCCAGCCGGGAATGACATGCGTTAAGCAGCAAAATCAAAAGGTGCACGGTAGTGAAAAAGGTTGAAGCATTTCGCCACAGCGTCAGAAATTGTAGCGCAAATTAATCACCCCGCTGGTGTAATACTGCTCCAGCACCCCAAAGTTGGTGGCGCGGTTGGGGGCGTAGGTGGCATACAAATGCAGCCGCTCGCCGGCCGGGTAAACCAGGGAGATGCGCGGGGTAATGCTGCGAAATTCGCGCACTTTTTGCCGTTCCCGCCGCGGCGGGAAGGACCATTCATCGCGGATGAACCAGGAAACCCCGGCAGTTACCTTCAGCCCTAACACATTCCCATGCTGAATGAAAAAGTTCAGGTAGTGGGCGGTCAGCTCTTTATTTACCCGCCGGGTAAAATCTTCCTTGAAAAAGGCGCCGTTGTCCTCTTTTTCCCACTGGTAGAGGGTGTTCAGGGAGAGATTCCGGGTCAGTTGAATGTTGAGGGAGTCGGTATAGATCAATTTGCGAAAAACGAAGCTGCGCACCGTGGGAAGAAGCTCTTCAAAATCGAACACGGTGTAATTCGCCAGGATGCGGATTTCGCTGCGGTGGCGCACTGCCCGGCTGATGCGATGGTCGAACGCCGCCCCCAATTGATAAATGCGGTTCCAGTTATTGTTCTGGCTGCGGCGGGAGCGCAGGTAAATCTGGTGAAACAGGTACACGTTCCCTTTCAGGGTCAGGGAAAAATATTCGCTGAAGCGCCGCCCGTAGCCGGCGTCGATAATGAAGCGCTGCTCGTCACGATCTTCCCGCAACCGGGGATCGTCGGTGAGATTTTCGTAAACGTCCGGGGTGTTGTATTCCAGTTTGGTATAGGAAAACCTGCCCCAGAAGTTGTCCTTTTCGGAAGGAAGAAACTGCAAGCGGGTGTTGAAAGCGGATTGCAGGGTGCTGATGTCGGTGCGAACCCCGGGATTGTTATCGTTTTCGGTTTGGGAGAAGAACAGGCCGGTGTGCCAGCGGAGCGGGCCGAGGAATAATTGGTAATCGATCTGGTTCTCCAGGGAAATCTCTTTGCGGCGGCGATTTTCCTGGTAAGGATTGCTCTGGTCGATGTCGCGGTTGCGGAACGCGGTCACCAGGGCGAGGGCCGAATTGCCCGAAAAACGGTACTGCAACTGGTTGAACACAAAGCGGCCATTGATGATCACCTGTTCCTGAGGGGCGGGCTCGCCGGTAACGCTGCTGTGCGGCGCAATGTAATAACGGCTTTCCGAAAACTGGTATCCCACCCGCAGGGAATCGCTGGCGTAGGGGGAGAACTGCCTGGTCCAGCCGGTAAAAAAGGTGTGTTCCTGGTTTTTCCGGCCCGGGAACCCGTACACCACGCTTTTCAGGTCAGTGTCGTTCAAATACCCTCCCATGTCCAAATGATTGATCACCAGCCCCAACTGGGAATACCACCCCCGGTCGCGGTTGTTGAACGCCTTTTCAAACGCGAGGCCCAACGCAGGTTTTAGCTGAATGCGGGGATGAACGGAAATCCCTACTTCCTGGGCGGCGAGGTGTTTGTTGAACTCCCTTGCGGTGCTCTCATCGGAAAAGACGCGGGATTGCAGAAAGGTGCGGCTTTGGAAAAGCGAGCTGAGCCGGTTGTCCCAGTAAATTTCCAGGCTATTTTCATCTCTCCAAAGATCGGTTTGGTAAGATTGCTGGAACAGGCGGCTGATGAATTGATCCTGAAAGACAAATTGAGAATTGCTCCCGGTATTAAATCCCGCTTTTATCTCTCCCGCCCAGTACCAGCTGATATAATCTTTGTTGAAATCCAACCGGTAAAAAGAGGGGGACTGCGCCCATATAGCGCCCGAACATACCGCAAAAAGGATCAGGATGGCAATAAGATAGCGGGGGGTGATGCCCAGAATTGTCAATTGGCAATTGACAATTGGCAATTGGCAATTAAAAATTCGCATAGGCGTGTAAGCAGAGCCGGAAACATTCACTCCGGGGTGACCTTGTACACTTCTTCGTCATCGCGCTTCAGGTTATATTTTTCCCGGGCGACTTTTTCGATTTCCTCAATATCCTTTTGCAGTCTCTCGATTTCTTGCTGTAAACGTTGGTTCTCCGCTTCCAGGCGCTCTTTGTCTCTCAATAGCTCATTGCGCTCGCGGTATAAACCGTAGAGGTTGAATAAGGACTTGCCCCCGGTCAGGAACGACACGATGAGAATCGCCAGGAGCGTTAGGAGTATCCAGGTGGAAATTTGCTTCGGTTTCCGCGGAACGCCCCGGTAGGTTTTTTTGCGCGACGTAGAGATCAAGCTCATCCCTGAAATGGGTTAAAATTTAGCCGCGTGAATGGCGAATGGTTGAATGGTTACATGGTTAAATGGCTGAATGGTTAATAAACCTCACCATTTAGCCATTCAACCACCTGCCATCCAACCCTTCTCTCGCAACTCAGCGCAGCACCCGCTTGCCCGGGAATACTGCTACACCGCCTAAGTATTCCTCGATGCGCAGCAGTTGATTGTACTTGGCGATCCGGTCGCTGCGGGAAGCGGAGCCGGTTTTGATCTGCCCGGCGTTGACCGCCACGGCAATATCCGCGATGGTGGCGTCCTCGGTTTCCCCGGAGCGGTGGGAAATCACCGTGGTGTAACCGGCCCGGTGGGCCATCTGAATGCAGTCGAAGGTTTCCGTCAGGGTTCCGATCTGGTTCACTTTGACCAGCACGGAGTTGGCGATATTCTTGTCGATGCCCTGTTGCAGGCGTTTGGTATTGGTGACAAATATATCGTCCCCCACCAGTTGAATCTTCCCGCCTAACTTTTTGGTGATCTGTTTCCAGCCCTCCCAATCGTCTTCCGCCATCCCGTCTTCGATGGAGATGATGGGGTATTTATCCACCAATCCGGCGTAATAATCGACCATCTCCGCCGGGGTCAGCTCCCGTTTCTCCGATTTCAAAATATAACGTCCTTTTCCGGCGTCAAAAAACTCACTGGAGGCAGGATCAAGGGCAAAATAAATATCCTTGCCGGGTTTGTAGCCCGCAGCCTCCACGGCCTGCACGATCACCTGCAACGCCTCTTCGTTGGATTTCAAATCCGGCGCAAACCCCCCTTCGTCGCCCACCGCGGTGTTGTAGCCCTTCTTGCCCAACACTTTTTTGAGGCTGTGGAACACCTCGGCGCCCATGCGCAGCGCCTCGTGGAAGGAAGCGGCGTTTAGCGGCATAATCATGAATTCCTGCAAGTCCACGTTATTATCGGCGTGTTTGCCGCCGTTCAGGATGTTCATCATCGGAACCGGCAGGGTTTTGGCGTTAAAGCCGCCTAAGTACTGAAACAGTTCCAATCCCAGGGCTTCCGCCGCCGCCTTTGCCGCGGCCAGGGAGACTCCCAAAATGGCGTTCGCGCCTAATTTGCTCTTGTTTTCGGTGCCGTCCAGCTCCAGGAGCATTCGATCGATGGCCAGCTGATCCACCGCATCCATCCCTATCAGTTCTTCGGCGATAATGTCATTCACGTTATGCACTGCCTTTAAAACCCCTTTTCCCAGGTAGCGGGATTTTTCTCCATCCCGCAACTCTACCGCCTCATGTTCCCCGGTGGATGCCCCGGAGGGAACCGCGGCGGTGCCCTTTACGCCGCTTTCAAGGTACAGATCTACTTCTACGGTGGGATTGCCCCGGCTGTCGAGAATTTCCCGTGCGATCACGTCAACTATCATTGTCATCTTAACGCTCCTGTCTTCTTTGGTGGTCACTAATGGTCATTTGCCTTCGGCGTCATTTATGGTCATTACGCTGCGCGGTCATTGGGCTTGCCCCGGGGGGCTTCGCCGTCATTAAGGAAGATTTCGTCCGGACATAAAACAAGGGGGTTTTGAATTTGTCGGGACATTCGCTCTCATTATTCGACCGGGGGGGAAATTAACCAAACTTGGCCCGTAGCGCAAGCCGGGAAGTAGATTGCGATTTTGTTTTCCTGTGCGCGGGATTCGGATTTTTGTGTATATTTGGCGTTACCTTGACAGGAAGAAGCAGGAGATAATTAATGAAAAATTGTATCGGGATTCGCCAGGAGAACAAAGATTTGACCGAACGCCGCGCCCCGTTGACGCCGCCGCAGGTGCAAAAACTGGTCGCAGAGCTGGGCCTCAAGGTGCTGGTAGAGCCGGCCCCCAACCGGGTATTCAAAGAAGAAGAATACCGCCGGGCGGGAGCGGTCATCACCCCGGACTTGCGGGGATGCAATATCATTTTCGGCATCAAGGAAATACCCAAAGAAAATTTGACACCCCGCCAGACGTATTTTTTTTTCTCCCACACCATCAAAGGCCAGCCTTATAACATGCCCATGTTGAAGAAGATCATGGAATTGGGAGACACTTTGCTGGATTACGAGCTGGTGAAAAACGAGCAGGGCATCCGGAAGATTTTTTTCGGGAATTTTGCGGGGTACGCAGGAATGATCGATTCTCTCTGGGCCCTGGGAGAAAGGCTGCGCTGGGAAGGATTGGAGACCCCGCTGCAAAAAATCAGGCCGGCGCACCGCTATGCCAGCCTGGATGAAGCGGAAACGGCCATCCGGGAAGTGGGGCAAGAAATTCAGCAAAAAGGGCTTCCCCGGGAATTGGTCCCCCTGGTCTGTGGATTCACCGGCTATGGCCGGGTGTCGCAGGGGGCGCAGCACATCTTCGACCTCCTTCCGTTCGAGCAAATCCCCGCGGCGGGGCTGTCAGCCTTCATGCAGAAAGGGGATTTTTCCGCCAACACCCTCTACAAAGTGGAGTTCCATGAGCAGGATATGGCGCGCCTCAAGCCGGAGCAGGGGGCCGGCAAATCCTTCGAGCTGCAGGACTATTTTTCTCACCCGGAAAAATATGAAGGCCAATTCGAACAATACGTTCCCCACCTGACCATGATCATCAACGGCATCTACTGGGAGCCGCGCTACCCCCGCCTGTTGACCAAAAGTTATTTGCGGCAGCTTTTCCGGCAGGAGAGCCGCCCGCGCCTGAGAGTGATCGGGGATATCTCCTGCGATATCGACGGCTCCATCGAGATGACCGTCAAGGCGACCAATTCCCTGAACCCGCTGTACGTGTTCGATCCTTTTAGCGAGAAGATTAGCGACGGTTGGGAAGCTCCCGGGGTGGTGGTGATGGCGGTGGACAAACTTCCCGCGGAATTGCCCCGGGAAGCCTCGGACTTCTTCGGGAATTCCCTGCTCCCCTACATTCCCGAGCTGGCGGCGGCGGATTTCGAGCAGCCCTTCCGACATGTCAACCTCCCGGAGATGTTCAAAAAATCGCTGATCGTCCACCAGGGCGCCCTGACGCCGGATTTCCGCTACCTGGAACAGCACATGAAAAACGTCTGAGGTTTATCCCCCATCTCAGACACTTTAGTGCATTGCGCACTAAGTTGTTGAACCCTTTCTCCTGGGTCATTCCCGAATGTTTCTATCGGGAATCTATAAGTTTTAGGCCTGTGGATGCCCGATAAAGACATTCGGGCATGACAAAGG
>WYBG01000176.1 GCA_011526015.1 Deltaproteobacteria bacterium
AGATGTTGCCGGTGACATATACATCGGGATCGGCGCGAAAATATTCATCCAGACTGTCGAGCAGGGCAATCATCTGCTTGCGATGGGTATCTGTCTCGGCCATGGGTTTTCCATCCGATTCCGGTAAGTATTCGGGTTTAGGAGGGCGAGTGGCTTTGATTTTGGAGACGCTGGTTATTGCCATGGGCATTACCTTGTTGAATTTCAAATTTATGGCATTGCGTCGGCAAAATAGCGAAAGCAGGCGGCGATGTCAAGACCGGAATGGCGGTAAAAAATAGCGGGGGGAAGATAGCCGGCATAAATCTCAATTAAGGATGATGCGCTCAAATCTTCACCTGGAAGAGAATGGCGGTGCCTTCGCCGGGGCGGGAGCTTATCTCGATACTTCCCCGGAGATGCTCCGCCCGGCTGCGCATGGTATGAAGGCCCTTGCCGGCGTGGCTTTGGGAACATTCAAATCCCTGGCCGTTATCGCTGATGTAAACTTTCAGCAGTTTCTCGGCATAGTTCACCCGCACGTCCAGCTCGCTGGCCCGGGCGTGTTTGAGCACGTTCTGAATCGCTTCTTTCATCAGCAGCCAGAGGTTTTTACGCTGCTCCGGGGAGAGATTGATGGCCGGGAACTCTTCCCCGGGAGGGTGGAAGAAGTTCAGGGTGATTCCCCGGGCGTGGCAGGCGTTGGCGGCCATATCGTGCACGCGCAGAAACAGGTCATAGAGCGTTTCCGGGGCAGGATCAATCGCCCAGATGATGTCGCGAATGGAGCCGACCGATTCCTGGGAAAGATGGATCACTCGATCCAGAAGTTGCAGAATGGCCAGGGTATGCTGTTTCTCGGAGGCCATTTCGGTTTGAATGATTTTCCCGAACATGGCGATGCTGCTCAGGTTCCCGGCGATCTCGTCGTGCAGGTCCGCGGCCAGGCGGGTGCGCAACCGCTCCATCTCTAACACTTTATTCAAGCGATAGCGGTAAGCGGCATAGACCAGGGCGATAATCAGCGCAAGAACCAATCCCCGGAACCACCAGGTAGCCCAAAACGGGGGAGTGATGATGATGGGCAGGGCCAGCCCTTCCTCGTTCCAGATTCCATCGTTATTGGATCCTTTGATGCGAAGCTGGTATTCCCCGGGGTCCAGGTGGGTATAGCTGAGGTAGCGGCGGTTCCCGGCGTGAATCCAGCCGCGATCCACCCCTTCTAACATATAGGCATACTGGTTTTTCCCCGGGGCGGTAAAATCGAGGGCGGCGTATTCTGCTGAAAAATCGTTCTGTGCGTGAGAAAAAATCAGGGGTCTTCCGTTCCAGATCTCCTGAGAAATCGACACCGGCTGCTCCATTACTTTAAAATTAGTAATCACTACCGGGGGGATGAAACGGTTATAGGGAATCTGCTCGGGATAGAACGCATTGAACCCGTTGACGCCCCCGAAATACAGGATGCTGTTTTTTCCTTTGAAAAAAGCGCCCTGGTTGAACTCGTTGCTTTGCAGGCCGTCGCCGATATCAAAGTGCCGGAAAGCGAGGCTGCCGGCCAGATCGGTCACTTCCGGGGCGGATATCTTCTCCCAAAAACTCTCTTTTATCTCCAGCATGGAAATGCCTTTATTGGTGCTGATCCACAATCGCCCGGCGTTGTCGGTCAAAATTCCATATACCACGTTGTTCGAGAGCCCCTGGCTTTCGGTAATGCGAATGAAGCGGTCTCTCTCCCGGTGGTAGAGATTCAATCCCCCGCCCCAGGTGCCTAACCAGAGATTTCCCCGCCGGTCTTCCGTGATACACCACACCGTATTGTTGTTAATGCTGAAAGCGTTGGCGGGATCATTTTCATAGCGAAAAAAACGCTCTTCCCGGGGATCGAAACGGGTAACTCCCCTGCCCCAGGAGCCGGCCCAAAAATAGCCCAGCCGGTCCTGGTAGAGCGACCAAATCCAGCGCCCGCCCAGGGAATTCGGATTCTCCGGATCGCTGCGATAGTGCACAAACCGGTTGGTTGCCGCATCGAAACGATCCACCCCGCCCTGGGGACCGGCCGTGGCGACCCATAAATTCCCCTCTTTATCTTCACAAAGTGCTCTCACGTCGTTGCTGGAAAGGCTGGAGGGATTTTCAGGATCATTGCGATAGTTGACAAACGCAGCGGTTCCCTTTACGTAGCGGCTCAACCCGCCCATTGTAGCGATCCATATTTCGCCATTCTTTTTTTCCAGGATGGCATGAACGTTATCATCCACCAGGGAATTCCGTTTACCGGGATGGCGGCGATAATGAACGAATTCATCGCTGCCCGGCGCGCGATAATTGACCCCTCTCGACTTGGTTCCCACCCATAACCCGCCCTCGCGGTCTTCGCAAATGGCCCATACGGAGTTATCGCTCAGGCTGGAAGCCCGGTGGGGATTGCGATAATAGTGCAAAAATTTTTCCCGGTAGGGGGTGTAATGAAAAACCCCTTTCCCCCCGCTGCCGATCCACAATCCCCCGGCGCGGTCCTGGAAAATGCCCAGGATTTCAAAATTTTCCGGGCCGGCCGGGGTTTCGGAACTTATTTGACAATCCGTAAAATGTTGTTGAAGGGAATCCCGGCGGAACAGCCCGCGATCCCCGGTTCCCACCCAGAGGTTGCGGTCCCGGTCGGCAAAAAGGGTGATAATCAGCTCCCCGCCCGGGTCCGCCGCGCCCCGAACATCGAGAGGATAGTGGATGAACTGCTCCCGTTTCCGGTCGAATTTCCACAACCCCCCGCCGTAACTTCCCACCCAGATATCCCCGGGTGAAGCGGGGTCTTCGCAAAGGGACCAGATTTGCCCGGTTTGAGGCGTCTTCGAGCCCGGGGGCTGCTGAAGGTAGCGGGTAAAGCGTTTTCCGGCCCGGTTTTCTTTACGCAGCCGCGAAAGGCCGTTCCAGGTGCCCACCCACAAATCGCCAAAACTATCCTCCAGGATGGCGCTAACATTGGGATCGCTGAGAGAAGCGCTGTCGCCGGGTTGATGGCGGTAATGGATAAAACCTCTTCCGGAAGAATCTAACCGGCTAAGCCCGCCGGCCCAGGTTCCCACCCAGAGCTGGTTTTGGGAATCCAGGTAGAGAGCGGGAATATTATTGGCGAGCAGGCTGGTAGAGTCCTTCGATTGATAGCGATAGGAAATGAAGCGGTCCGTCGCCGGATCGTAGCGGTTCAGGCCCCCGTAATAGGTTCCGATCCAGAGGTGCCCCTGCGGATCAACGATGATTCGCCAGATATAATTATCCGCAATGGAGGTTGAATCCGTTGGAACATGGCGGTACACTTTAAATGTATAACCATCGAAACGGTTTAACCCGTCCTGGGTACCGAACCAAATATACCCCTGGCGATCCTGGGCAATGGCATTCACGGAGGATTGGGAAAGGCCCTGTTCGATGGTAAACTGCTGGAATTTGAGCTGCCGGGATTGGGAGAAAAGCAGAAAGGGGATGAGAATCGCTAAAATGCCTGCGCCGCGCATATTCATGACCAAGCTTGTTTTTGCGGGCGAAAAATACACAGGTTTACACGGAAGGACAAGCAGGAAATTATAGGACGAGAATCTGGTTTCTCAAGCTCAATGAACCGGGGAGTGGGAGAAATGGAGAGATTCAGGTCTCCGTTTCTCCCACTCTCCGTTTCCCCGGTTCATCCTTAACTGATGGCGTCAGCCATCCTTCGAGTTGCAGGGGCTCAGGGGGCCAGGTTTTGCAATCTTTCCAGGTGTTGAGGAACAAAGTCGAAGTAGGGCGTGGCAGGTTCCTGGTCCGGCGGAACATTGGGCGGCGTCTTTACCCCTTTCGGCCCCAGGGATTTGATGTAGCGGTAAACCGCCCGCACGTCCTGTTCCTCCATGTGGTTCAGGCTGGGCCAGGGCATCGGGGGCAGGACCCGGCGGGTGCGGCAGATATTTACCCATTCGTCCTCGGTCATTTCATTCACGGTGAGGCGCAGGTTGGAAGCATAGGAAGTGCCCCAGGGACCGCGAAAACCGATCGGGACGCCGGTCAGCCACTCACTTTCGGGAGGATTTTGCCCGTTGGATTCGGCATAGCCGCCGGTATGGCAATCGTTGCAGCCGCCGATCAAGACGATATATTTTCCCTGCTGCTCGGGGGTTTTCGCCGGGGCGGCAGCGGAAGGGGTCTCGGTAGAACGCTGCTCGCAGGCAACTACCGTCAACAACACCACCAGCGTTGCCCAAAAACCGGCTGCCAGCTTCCGGGGGTCCCTTTGGGACATTTTAGCGGATAAACTATTTGTTTGATGAATCATCATACCTTCTCCTTTATTGGATTTAGTGTTTGGGGGAATGGCAAAGCAGCAAGCGCTGAATTGTCAATGGATTGTCCAATGGTCGCGGCTCGCCGCTTCACCGCTCACCCGTTACCGGTTTCTTAGTGAGCCGCCGCTCCCAATCTTTCCAGATGCCGGGGCACGAACACGACATAGGGGAAGCTCGGCTCCTGGTCCGGGGGAACGTACTCCGGGGCTCGCCGGCCTTTGGGTCCCAGGCTGCTGACGTAGCGATGGATCGCCCGCAGGTCTTCTTCGCTCATATTGTGCAGGCTGGGCCAGGGCATGGGCGGCTTCTGGTTGCGGGTTTTAGCGATGGCCACAAAATCATCTTCCGGGGTCTCATTCATAAATAAGCGCAAATTCGGGGGGAAAGTGGTGCCCCAGGGGCCGCGAAAACCGACCGGATTGCCGGTCAGCCACTCGCTCTCCGCGGGGCTTTTTCCATCGGTTTCGATATATCCCGGGGTATGGCAGTCGTTACAGCCGCCGATCAACACCAGGTATTTCCCCCGCTCTTCCGGGGTGGGCATTTTGGCAGCCTGGGACGGGGTTTGCGAGGCGCTCCGCTCGCAGGCCACTACCGCAAGCAGCAGCGACAGGCACAGCGCCACAAAACCGGCGGCTAACTTCCGGGGGCTGATGCGAAGCATTTTTCCGAGTATATGATTAATACGATTGGCAATCATTGTCTATCCCCTTATCATTGATGTTATGGGTTCCCGCTCTTACCCTGCAACGGAGAGAATTGGACCAGCCGTCGCAAGCTTAAGACGATATAAATCTACACTCTTCTGCACTGGCGTTCAATAGAACCAAAAGACTATTTTTGAACCCGATTTACCTTTAATAATGAGGGGATGCAGTACTACAACCTACATCGGGTGGCTCATAACCATTCCGCCCAATGATATAACCAGGAGAACGATTCCAACGATTCCGCCGAGGTGAAGTCTCTGCTGCAATTTTGCGATAGCCGCGGCCTGTTCCGGCGTTGGAGGCCCCTGGATACCGGCGGTTAACGTCCCCAATCGTTTGGCGTTTCGCGACTGGATAAAAAATCCCCACAAAAATGCCAGGATGCCGCTCAGCGACCCGACCATCAATCCCATCCACGCTAAAGCGCTGCTGAACACCGGGGTAAATCCCCCCGTCAAGCGCCAGTAGAGCAGAATGCCGCAGAAGGTGGTGGCCGCCGCTGCGACGTTGATTGCAAGGGGAAGTTTCCGCTCATTGGTCAGTTGTTTCATCACCGCCCCGCCGGCCGGCCCGGCCGCCCGGACCGCCGGTAAAACGAAAAATATGGTAATAACCGCCGCGCCCATCCAGAATACCCCGGCGAAGATATGTAAGAGCTTTACAAAAACCCAAAATGTCATGGTTTTCTCCTTTCAAAGTGATTTTTTTTGTAAGAGCGTGTTTGAAAAATCGAAAAACATGCCACAACGACACCAGGACACTAAGATTGCACCAAGAATTTTAGTGTTTTATTGTGAATCTTTGAGACTTCGTGACTTTTCCCAAAGGGCTCCCTTCCGGGAGTGGCGAATTTCCAAACACCCTCTAAGTGATTTCAGAAGTGCCAAGCTGATGAAATTCGACGCTCCTTACCGGATCAAGCGGCGCAGCGCGGGATAATCCACGTCGCGCAGGGCGCGGGTCATGGGCTCCCCCAAAGACCGGTCGTTGGCAAAGGGCTGTACTACGATGAGTTGAATTCGCCGGGTCGCTTTGTCGCCCTGGTTCAACGCCGGGTTCAATTTGACCAGTTTGCCGCGCCCCGCGCTTCCCGGGGGAGCAATCCCGTAACGGTCTTCCCCGGAACTTGCTTCCAATATCGCCGGGACGCTGCGCTCCCGGGGAGAGAGTTTCGCCAGGTAGTCATTCAAATCCAAGAGGTAGCGGCGTTTTTCTTCAATTTGCCGCCGGACTTCCGGCAGGCCTTCGGCGATGCTCGCTTCCAGGGCTTTCTTGTTCTCTTCTATCATTTTTCGCAGTTCCTTTGCCTGGGCGGGGTCGGTTTTTTCGAATTCTCTCAGCATGGCCTCGGCTTCTTCGGAGGTGTCTTCCGGATTCATCATTTCAGAAAGCGTCTTTTCCATCTTCGCCAGCTCCTTCTGCGCTTCCCGCTCCTTGAAGCGCAGATACTCCTCTACCGTCACCGGAACCCAGGGGGATAAGCGCTCCGGGGTCAAAATGACCGCGCGGTGGCGGTAAAGGGTTTCCTCGCCGATACGCTCTAATACGTGCGGCTCAAAATACGCTTCTAACTGCTCATCCCGCACCTGGATAGAGACCTCGTTGAAAATATTCCGCGGCTCGTTAAAGGTGACGTGCAGGTGCGCTTCCGTGAAATAGTCGGCGCCCTTTTTTAAACCACATTGCCCTTCCCAGGTATGGGGCGGGTAGAGATTGGCAGAGACCCGGGCGGTATTGCCAAACCCGGGCATGGGGTAGCCGAGGTACATGTTGTTACGCAAGCGGATTTCCGGCATGGTTTGCAGGGCGCGCACGTTTTTAAGTATGGCGCTGATAGTTTTCAAATCCTGCATCCATTCCGCCACCGGGGCGGATTTTGCCACCGCCGGATCGGGCTGCTGAATATCGTCCGGCGCCCAGCAATTCTGCGCTTCAAGCGGCAGCGCCAGCAAACGGAGCAGTAAAAAGCTGCCGATCACCTTCAAAATATCGCGTTTTCCCATGAAGTTAATCTTTCCCGACATATTTGAGTCCGACAAAAGGAAGCGCAATCATCCACAACAAGCAGGCCAGCGGATAAGTTACTTTGAAGCCCCATTTCCACTCCAAAACTTGCGCTAAAGGAAAAAACAGCCCCGCCAGAAGAAGCACTGCGGCAACCCATTGGGGCAGGGT
Organism: Deltaproteobacteria bacterium; assembly: GCA_011526015.1. GTDB lineage: Bacteria > Calditrichota > Calditrichia > RBG-13-44-9 > J075 > JABWBP01. The sequence goes on from WYBG01000176.1 coordinate 7,184, forward strand.
TTTGGATCGCAAAAAACCGAACCCCAAAAGAACAGACGTTAAGGGGAACAAGGGGCCGAGCAAGGCGATTGCCATAAACTCCCAGCCGGGATTTGCATAATAGGCTTGCCATACGCTATCACCGACGCCAATCTTGCGCAGGGTATATTCTATCACCCTGAGAAATTCCAGGCTAAACCCCACCGCCGCACCAAACAGGCCGGTAACGGTGGTAATCGCTCCCAAAACCCCGTGGGTTGCGCTCAATCTCCGGGAGAGCTCTATGTAGATGGGAATAAACAGGATCAGGGCGTAGGCGCCGAAAAACCCCTCCACCCAACTGCTGATGCCGGGAGGAATCAAGCCGATTCCCAGCGCAAACGATCCGGCTGAGAAGAATAACAACACGGGACCGGCAATGAATGCTACTTGCAAAAGTCTTTTCTGAACATTAACGGGCGATTCTTTCTCCATATCAATGGCTCCTGATTCGATGGTTTCTCAATTCGATAAGTTGGATAAATCCGGGGAATTACTCTTCGGCAAAGTGCGCAGGTACGCCCAGAGGGCCCCCAATTCGGTATCGTTCATCTTTCCGAATACCTGCCAGGGCATATAAGCATTATTCAGTTCCTTGCCGTCCACGGTTTTGCCGCTGCGCATCGCCTGGATAAAATCCGCTTCGGTCCAGCCGGCCAGGTTGCCGTTGCGGGTGAGGCTGGGCGCCGGGGGAAATCCGGGAACCGCGCTGGGACCCCCTTCCATATTCGGATAATGACATCCCTGGCAGCTTACCGCCAGGTATTCCCCGTATTCGGGAGTCACTGCCGCGGCCGGCGTTACCGGGCGGGGGGTCCGGTGGTCGATCATTTCCGCGGGAAGCAGTTGGTCGAGCTTTCCCAGGGGATAGAGCACCCGGGCCAGCGGGCCGATATTATTGGCAGGTAACGGATTGTCTATCGGGGGCAAACGTTTAAGGTAGGCAATCACGCAGGCCAGGTCTTCATCCCCCAGGTAAAAATATTCATTGGAAGGCATCACCAGCAGGGGGCGGCCGCTGCGATGAATGCCGTGGCGGATCGCCCGCACCCAATCCGCATCGCTGTTAACCTTCTGCACCCCGCCCTGGCCGCCGGTTAAATTCGTCGCCACCACTTTTCCCATGGCGAAGTCATCAATGAACACCTTACCCTCCATGCGCGCGCCATGGCAGTCGGTGCAACCGCGAGAATCCACAATATGTTTACCCCGGGCAATCGCGGCCGAGTCAACGGGAATGGGCACGCTCTCCGGCTCGATAATGTATGCCTTGTTCATACCGGCATCGGTCCGGAACGAAAAAACCAGGTAAACCGCGAACAGAATTCCTACCGTCGCCAATAAGCCGAAGGAAGCGTATTTCAGCACTTTTTTCATCGCTACTCCTTAATAATTTTAAAATGTTAAATTTCACCGCAGAGATCGCTGAGATTTATTCGCTACCGTGCACTTTTTTAAGCAGGGCGCATAATCTATGTTTTGCCGGCAGCCTTTTCAATAGAACCGGGGGACTATTTTGAAGGGGAAAATTGCAAAAAGGGGAAGGAATGGAGTACTAAACGCAAAAAAAACCGGGGTGATTCAAATGGAGTGCTCCGTACGGAGTGGCTTTGCCAGAGAATATATTTTGCCGTAGCCGCGCCTGCCCAACGGATCGGGCCGGCATAATACTGCCGGCGCTCGCGACGAAGTATTTATTTCCTGGGCAGGAGCCGCTCCCTCAACGCTTTAGCGACTGCTTCGGATTTGGAGTGTACGTGTAATTTGTCGTAGATATTGCGCACGTGCGCCCGCACCGTAAAGGGGCTGACAAAGAGTCTTTCGGCAATCAGCTTGAGGTCGTGGCCATGGGTGAGGAACTCCAGCACTTCCAGCTCCCGTTCGGTGAGGTTGTAATCCACTTTAGGAGGCGGGGCAAATTGGCGGAAAATTTCCAATACTTTGCGGGCAATATGAGGCGACATCGGCGACGCGCCGGCAAAGGCCTGCTCCACCGCTTCCAGCAACTGCGCCGGCATCACCGGTTTGGTGATGTAGCCGCAGGCGCCCGCGCAGATGGCCTGGAAGACGTTCTCATTATCCTCGAAAACGCTCAGAATAATTACCTGCACCCGGGGATGGCGGCGTTTCAGCTCCCGGGTGGCCTCGATGCCGGACATGCCCGGCAAGCCGATATCCATCAACACTACGTCGGGAGGGTTGCTTTTAACGTCTTTGAGAAAATCTTCCGCGTCTTCGTATTCACCCACCACTTTAACGCTGGGCGACGCTTTCAATACGTAAAGCGTGCCCAGCCGTAAATCCTCGTTATCTTCGACGATTGCTACGGTAATCGGCATATATAATTATTCCCATTCAGCCATAATAAAACGCCCGGGGATATGCAGGCATCTCTTGCGGAAACCCAAAACTTCCCCGGTCAACCGGTTTACAAACCCGAAAAGCGTTTCGGGGACTTCTTAACATTGTTAACTTACAGTTTTTCAAATGAGAATCAATAGAACATTTGTTCTATTTTTTGAAGCCCGGTGACCTCGCAAGATACAGCCCTGAAGAATACTTTTTGGCCAGAAGCCGCTTACATTAAGAGAAAGGGTCAAAGTAGCGCGAAAAATTTTTTTCATACCTGCGTGAAACACTTATATGACAAATGTTTCACAGGTATTCTTCAGGGCTTCCGGCTAAAACCTGGTTGACTTTTTGATAGAACCGTTATTACCTTCTTTGCATTGTCAAAAACGGCATAAATTTTCAACCGGTGATGATTTATATAATGAGCGGTATGATCTTTCCAACAACCTGGCGCAGCGCCCTGAAGAATTCCGGCAGGCGAATCCTTCTTTGGCTGCTCTTAACCGGCATGTTCCCGAACGCCTCCTCCTTGTGGGCGCAAACGGAACCCCGGCCGGAACCGACCTCCCAATCTCCCGACAGCGTGAAAATCCTGCGCCAGCAATATAGCGGTAAAAAAACCTGGGAGCACTGGGTATCCCTTCCGGGAACGGTTATAAGTATTCCTTTCGTGGCGTTCTTTAAAGGAGTGGAATATAGCGCCGGGTATATCTACGAAACCAAGCTGGTTCCCCGCACCCTGGATTTGTTAACCTCCCGGGACGGAAATCGGCAGCTCTATCCCACCTATTCCAACCGCTCCGGTTTGGGCCTCGAATATACCCACAAAGGGCTTATCGGCTTGCGGTCCCGCTTATCGCTGCGGGCGACGCATGGTTTTTTTACCCAACGGCAGCATTACCGTTTCCGCTGGCGGCGCGTTCACTTCTCCGAATCGAAGCCCCTGTTTTTAAATTTTCAGCTCAGCTATCGCTTTCTCCCCCAGGAAAAATTCTATGGGATCGGCCCGGATACGAAACGCTCCGAAGTGTCCGGTTACGACCGGGAGTTCTCCATTGCCTCGGCAGGGGTAGAAATTCCCCTGGCCAAAGCATGGAGCCTCTTCGGGCTGGTGCATTACGAGCATAACAATATTTATCAAAACAGCGGGGACGACTATCCATCTTTGCAAACGGTCTATTCCGACGCCGCTCTTACCGGCCTGGATACCCGGGTAAAGATTGCCCAATACCAGGGAGGGATCGCAATCGACACCCGAAACCGTTTGGGCAATCCCACTTCCGGCAGCGAGATCATCCTCTCCGGAAGCTATTTCGATGACGTCGGGGAGGACGATTTCAACTTCTGGAAAGCGCAGGGGGACGTGCGGCAATACCTTCACCTGGGCCATAACCGGGTGTTGAGCGTGCGGCTGGCGCTGGAAGTCAGCGAGCCGCTTGGCAACGGCCAGATTCCCTTTTATTACCTGAGTGAATTAGGGGAAGTGGAAACCATCCGCGGGTATGACCGGGGGCGTTTTCGCGATGAAGACATGGCCCTCGCGTCCCTGGAATATAATATTCCGCTCTGGTACCGCATCGACAGCTTCCTGTTCGTGGATGCCGGCCAGGTTGCAAAAGACATAGGGAAGGAATTTAGCCGGGAGCAGGTGCGCTTCGGATTTGGCGGGGGCATTAAGGTGCGGGACTCCAAAGACGTGATAGCAATCTTGCAGGTTGGCATCGGGCGGGAAACCGTGCGGGTTTACCTGGATTTGCATTAGGCCCTTTCGGGCTTTTTTCTGCCATTTTTTGGCAAAAAAATTAATAACGCTTTGGAGAATATTCCTGTTTGGTTCCGGTTTATCCGGGTTAGGGGAATATAGTGGGTGAGTGGTGGAGCGGCGAGTTGTAGAACGATTGAATCGTAACAGCAGGGAATATATTCAGACAATGACGATAAAAAGATTGTGCACGCGTATTCCATTGCGGGTTATCCGGCGCGGGATCATCTTCGTATTCGGCTGGGCCTTATTCACCGGCTGCGGTGGCGCTTCCCAATTTGTGATTCCGAATCCGCCCCCGGACGATTGCCGCCCGGTTCCCGAACCGAAGTCCCGGGAGATCAACCTGGCTGGCGATAACGTCGATAAGCTGTTTACCCTGCAAATTCAACGTTTTTTCGACATTTCCCGCCACCTGCGCAGCCTTTCCGGCAGTCCCCGCCAGGCCCTCAATACGGACGCGTTTGATGAAGTGTTCAATTCCAGTTGGTTTACCAACCGCAACGCCCGGCAGCGGCTAAGCCTGGAAGATATTGCCCGCGGCCCCGACACCGAAACCGGGCCGGATACCTCCGGCTTATGGACCGTGGTGCGCGCCAAAGCCCAGGGGGTTACCCCGGGGTTTTCCATTCAAGATTCCCGGGGCGGTATCTACTTGCTCAAATTTGACCCGCCCGGTTACCCGGAGTTGGCGACCGGCGCAGAGGTAGTTTCCACTAAATTGTTCTACGCCGCGGGGTACAACGTGCCGGAAAATTACCTGGTCTATTTTCATCCCGACATCCTGCGCCTGGGCGAGAAGGTGAAATTCACCGACCGTTACGGCAAAGACCGTTTTATGGCCGAAGAAGACCTGGCGGAAATCTTATCCCGCATCGAAAAATCCCCTGCCGGGCGAATCCGGGCGGTGGCCAGCAAATACCTGCCCGGCAAACCGATGGGTTCGTTCAAATATGAAGGGGTTCGCAAAGACGATCCCAATGACGTGATCCGCCACGAGCACCGCCGGGAGTTGCGCGGCCTGAAGGTTATGGCCGCCTGGCTGAACCATTTCGATACCAAAGCCGGCAATTCCTTGGACGTGTACCTGCCGGAAGGGTACGTGCGCCATTACCTGATCGACTTCGGCTCTACCCTGGGAAGCCAGGGGGATGAACCGATGCCGGGAGAGATCGGCCATGAAGGGGTGACGGATCCGGGCAAAGTTTTCAAAACCATCGGTTCGCTGGGGATTTACAAACGCCACTGGGAGCGGGAGCGCAACATCCGGTTCCCTTCGATCGGCTTTTTTGAATCGCAGGATTTCCAGCCCCAGAAATACCGCTACATTCTGCCCAACCCGGCGTTCATGAATGCAACCGACCGGGATCACTACTGGGGCGCAAAGTTAGTGATGTCTTTTACCGAGGAACAAATCCGCGCCGCGGTCGCCCAGGGGCAGTATTCCGATCCCCAGGCGGCTGAATTTCTCATCCGCACCCTGGTGGAGCGGCGGGATATTGTGGGGCGCTACTGGCTCAGCCGCGTTCCCCCTTTGGATGAATTTTATCTGCGAAACAGCGCGAGCGGCGAACCGGCGCTCTGCTTTACCGACCTGGCCGTGCAAACCGGGCTGGAAACCTCGCCGGGAAGCACTTATGAATGCGAGCTACGGCAAAATGGCCGGGTGGTGTCCGCGGTGCAACTGCCCGGGGAACGCGCCTGCATTCCCCTGCCCCGGGGAGAGGAAATTTCGGAACGGAGTGAAAAGGAGGTCTCATTAGAAATGAAAATCCGCGTGAGGCGCGGCTTGCAAGGCAAATGGGGCAACTGGATGAGTATTTACTTAGCGCGGGAAGCAAGCGGCCAATACCGGTTGCTGGGATTAAATCGCTAAGAGGCTGTTTAAAATGTCGCCTGCCTGGGCAGACAGGCCACTAAGTCCCAAAGACGCGAAGGAATCGTAAAGAAACAATAAATTTCTTAGCTCGACAATGTTAAATTTGAATATTTACCACAGAGAACACAGAGTGGTAAGTATGCGCTTAATCGTGGTTGAGATGAAAGCGCAAAACTTAGCAACCAACTCGTTCCAAAACTCCTGTTTTGGAACGCAATAATCGTGGAAGCTCTGTTTCCGGCCACAAAAAGCGCAGAATTTGCATGCGAAACTGGAGTTTCGCGTGCAATTACGTTTCCAAAGAGACTTTGGGAACGAGGTTTCGCGGACTTTGTCTCCGACCACGTTTAAGCGCACACTTACCCACAGAGTGCTCAGAGGAATTAATGGTCGATAAAGCCCTAATTCTCAGTGTTTTCTGTGAACTCTGTGGCTAATTTAACATTGTCAAGTTAGTGAAACCTGGTGTCTTTGGGTCTTAGTGGCGAAAATTTAGACTTCTAACTGATGTTACGCAGGCCAAAAGAATTCGCCACAGAGTCACAGAGGGCACAGAGAAAATCAAATATTTATTGAGCCTAAGCCCACACTGGAAGCAAATACACTAAAAAAGTGATTAAAACTCTGTGTTCTCTGTGTCTCTGTGGCAAACTGCGTAACCTCAGTTCTAAAACAGCCTCTAAGATGGGTGATAGTTGTTGAGCGGGGCAGCCGCGATCCGCTTACCCTTCAAGCGGCTTTATGAATCCGCTCGCGGGAGCGGGAAGGTCGGCGGGGGGCGGGGGGCGGGGGATTGAGCAGTTTTTCCAACTCCACTTTTTGGCAACTCCAGCAAATTCCGTGGGATAATTTGTGGTTGATTCTCAATATCCAAAACGACCAGGAGAGAAATCCCATCGGTTTTTTGCACCACGCGCAAATCTTGATTATGACTTCTTTCTTCATATTTCCATTCCGTTAAATCTTAAAAATGCACTTGCAAATCACTTTTCCCCGTTCCGATACGCTTGTAATTCTTTATCCGCCTTTAGAAGATCTGGGAATTCGATTTCAAATACTGCTTCAGGTTAACAATCGAAAATTGCAAGCCTGTTATAGCGGTAATAAGATGAAGTTACAATCCTTTGAATTTGCTGCAAACCGGCCTCATTGGCTCAGCTTAAAAATAAACGGTTCCACAATTTTGAACTTGACCGGTTTTCCCTGGTAAGTTCCGGATTTATAGCGGAATTTTTTGAGCGCCGTAAGAGCGGAGTCGGTAAACAGATCCCCGTCGCTCCTCAACACCCGGGATTCCTCCACGCTGCCGTCCCTTCCCACAACAACCTCTATCAACACCCGGCCCTGGTGGGCGGTTTTGAGGTAGATACTGGGATATTCGGCGTTAACCCGCTGGACATATTGCCGCTGGCCCCCGTCCAACAGCGCCTCGATAACCGGCTCGGCAATTTCCGGCTCCCGGGAAACGGGTTTCTCTACCGGAATTTCCTTGTAGATATAAAGCGTTTCCGGTTGAGCCACTACCGGGGGCGGATTTTGGATTATTTCAGAACCGGCGGTGGCGCTGTTCGCGGCAAGGTACTGGGAATTATCAGACCCCGGGGTTGCCTGGGCCGGTTGCGCCGCGCCGGGGTTGTTTGCCGGGGGGTTGGCGACTGGCGGTACCGTTTGCTGAGCACCCGGATTGGCAGCGGGAATCGTGTTACCCGCTTGCGCGGTTGCTGGTCCCGGCGACGCCGGAGAGTCCTGGGGCGCCGGGGAGGTTTGCGCGGTCTCCCGGGCCGGTTCCTGTGCTATCGGCTCTTCCGGGGCAGCGGGAAGCGATTCCGGCCGGCGCTGCGCCGCTGCAA
>WYBG01000177.1 GCA_011526015.1 Deltaproteobacteria bacterium
GTATCTCCCGTCCCCTTTGCCGCCGATATAGCGGCCCTCCCGCACAATCACCTTCCCGCGAGAAATGACCGTCTCCGCAAGACCCTGCACTTGCAAACCCTCGTAGGCATTATAATCCACGTTCATGTGGTGGGTCGCCGGGTTGTTCACGCTGATGGTCTCTTTGCGATCGGGATCGAAAATTACCAAATCCGCGTCGCTGCCCACTGCGATGGCGCCTTTTTTCGGAAACAACCCGAAAATCTTCGCCGCCGCCGTGGAGGTAATCTCCACGAATTTGTTCAGGGAAATTCGCCCCTCCGCCACGCCCCCGGTGTAGATCAACGACATCCGGTTCTCCACTCCCGGGGCCCCGTTAGGAATACGGGTAAAATCCTCTTTGCCGATGGTTTTCTGCCCCTGGTAAAAAAACGGGCAATGGTCGGTGCCCACGGTTTGCAAATCCCCGCTGCGCAATCCCCGCCACAATGCCTCCCGGTCGCTTTTTTCCCGCAGCGCCGGGGTCATTACGTATTTGGCGCTCTCGAACCCGGGAAGATGGTAGCGCGAATTATCTAAGAAAAGATATTGCGGGCAGGTCTCCGCAAAAACCGCCCGGCCGCAGTCCCGCGCCGTCACCACCGGCTCAAGCGCGGCGGCGCTGGAAAGGTGTACGATATACAACGGCGTCACCGCAACCCCGGCGATGGCGATGGCGCGCTGCACCGCTTCCGCCTCCATTGCCGCGGGGCGGGTGAGGGCGTGCCATTTCAGCTCCCTTTTCCCCTCCCGCAGCGCCCGTTTGACAATTTCGTCGATCACGATGCCGTTTTCCGCGTGCATGGCCACCAGCGCGCCGATTTCCCCGGCCCGGCGCATGACCCGGTAGAGCGCGCCGTCGTCTAAGTAGAGCACCCCGGGGTAGGCCATGAACAACTTGAAGGAGGTAATCCCCTCCCGTTCCGCCAAAATGCCCATTTCCGGGAGGCGCTCCTCCGGCATATCGGTAATGATCATGTGAAAAGCGTAGTCGATGGCGCATTTGCCTGCGGCTTTTCGATGCCAGGTTTCCAGCGCCGCTAAAGTGGATTGGCTCTTTTCCTGGGTGGGAAAATCGATGATGGTGGTGGTGCCGCCGAACGCGGCGGCGCGGGTGCCGCTCTCGAAATCGTCGGAAGAGACGATGCCCTCTTTTCCAAAGGGAAGCTCGAAATGGGTATGGGGATCGATCCCGCCGGGAATGACCAGCTTGCCGGAAGCGTCGATGACCGTATCGGCAGGGAGGGAAAGCTCCCTGCCGATCAGGGCGACGCGCTCGTTTTCTACCAGAATATCGGCCTGGTAATCATCTACCGCGGTAATGATGCGGCCGTTTTTGATCAGCAGTTCAGCCATTTGATCCTTAACCCTACGGACATCCATTCATCCATTACTCCACCAATCCATCCCCCCTGTTCCGGTTTAGCGGGGAGAAAAAGGCAATCGCCGGGTTCGCCGGTGCAGCGGGGCGTCGAGAACCTCTTTGAGGATAAAAGCATCCCGCAGGCTCTGTTTTCCCCGCAGTAAATGATCCAGCCGGGTATGGGACTTCCTTTCCGGCATGAGGTCAAGGATCGGAACAGTAGATCGAACCGGTTCCGGACCTGTTTCCATGCCAAAAAGAACCCGGGGCGCCGCCTTTTTCTCCGGCAGAAGCGGTTCCCGGTGGCGCACGCTGGGGATGGGAGCGGTTTCGTAGGAAAAGGTTTCCGCGCGAACGTCCGTCGCCGGGGGAGCCTCCGGGAGAGGCTCCGGCTCCGGTTTCTCCAGGCCGAAGATCTCGCGTAAAAACGGGGGAATTTCCGGTTCTGCTGTCCCGGTTTCCCCCGGCTGTGTTTGAGTGGGCCTGCTTACCGGCGGGCGGGGCAGGGGCCGCTGGGGCTGCTGTTGTTCCCGCGCCTTGCGGAATATGGAGCTGAAAAGCCAGTAAAGGAAATAAATGATAATGAAAAAAATAAGCTGTTCCATTATTTCTTGCCTTCCTGCCTGGCCTCGTCGCGGCCTTCCCCGGCGATGCTTTCCCGCATGGAAGTATCCGCCTGGATATTGCGCAAGTTATAATAATCGAACACGCCTAATTTGCCGTCTTCAAACGCTTTGGCAATGGCCAGGGGTATCTGCGCTTCCGCTTCCACCACTTTGGCGCGCATCTCCTGGGTGCGGGCGCGCATTTCCTGCTCCTGGGCGACCGCCATGGCCCGGCGGGTTTCCGCCCGCGCCTGGGCGACCTTCAGGTCTGCTTCCGCCTGGTCGGCCTGTAAAAACGCCCCGATGTTCTTTCCCACGTCCACGTCCGCAATGTCGATGGAGAGAATTTCGAATGCAGTACCGGAATCCAGCCCCCGGCTGAGCACTTTCTTGGAGATTTGATCGGGGTTTTCCAGCACCACTTTGTAGGTTTCCGCGGAACCGATGGCGGAGACGATCCCTTCCCCGACGCGGGCGACGATGGTATCTTCCGTGGCCCCCCCGACCAGGCGCTGCAAATTCGCCCGCACGGTCACCCGGGCGCGGGAATTCAATTGAATTCCGTCTTTTGCCACGGCGGAGATCAACCCCTGCTTGGGGCAGTCGATCACCTTGGGATTCACGCTGGTCTGCACCGCATCCAGCACGTTCCGCCCGGCCAGGTCGATGGCGGTCGCGAGCTTAAAATCCAGGTCTAACCCCGCTTTGTCCGCCGCGATCAGCGCATCCACCACCCGTTTCACGTTCCCCCCGGCCAGGTAGTGGGTTTCCAGCATGTCGGTATTCACGTCCAGCCCCGCCTTGCGGGCATTGATCAGGACGTTCACGATCAGGGAAGGGGCAATTTTCCGCAAACGCATCCCGATCAGGCTGACCAGGCTGACTTTCACCCGGGAAGCCACCGCGGTAATCCACAACTGGATGGGAATAAAGTAAAAGAACATGAAAATGAGAAAAATAGCGACGACGAATATTAACAATCCGAGTATCTGGGTCATTGCGCCTCCTCGAGGTTGGTTATGTTGTTGAATTCATTTTTCAAACGTTCATAACTATTGGGTGATGGGGTGATTTGTGATTGGGCGATGGATAGTATTCCGATATGTTGGCATATCTCCTCATTCCGACTCGGATTTGAGATAGTCGATAATTTCTGCTCTGGTCTCGGCAGTTAAAACCATTTTCAGAGCGGTATTCAATTTATCAACCGTTTCGATATGTCGGATCAATGCTTTCTCCTCTTCCTCTAATCCAAAACGGGTTAACAAAAGCATGATCAATACATCCTGTTTATCCAATATATACCCTTCTTTACGTCCTTTTTCAATTCCCTTTTCAATTCCTTTTTCAATTCCTTTTTCAATTCCCTTCTCAATTCCCTTTTCAATTCCTTCCTGTCTCCACCGCTGGGCTAAGGTTGGCATAATATCTTCTCCTTTCAGTTCACTTTCTTCCAATATTTTGATCAACTGCTTCGCGGGAATGTCCTGCGTCTCCGCGATATAAATCAGCAAAAAGTTAACCTGCTCTTTTTTCTCGATCAAGCCCAATTTGTTCCATAACCGCACCACCTGTCGGATGGTCTCCAAATCTTTCCGATAAGCGCCTTTCATCAACAACATGGCCGAGAGCAGGAACACGTTCTCTTTTAAAGGGCGGCTGCTTTCTGCTTGCCAATCCCAACGGTTGGCGTCGAAGAGGATGTATTCAAAATTGAGCAGGAAGCGACGCAACTCTTTGCCAACCTCAAACTGTTCCACAAATTGAGCCGGAATTTTCCAGCGGCCCTTGCCGTGGTAGAAGACCAGCGGAATAATCACCCGCAGCGGTTTTTCTTCCGCGCTGTCTTTTTGCCACATCAGGTACATATAGCGCAGCAGTTGGATGAAGATCTTTTTATCCGGGTAGGATTTGTGCTCGAAGAGCAGATAGACGTCCACCGGTTTTTGCCGGTCTCTGGCAGCACATTTTACCACCACGTCCGACAGGGAGGCTTTGTATTCCTCAGAAACGTAGGAGGTGGCATCCAACTCCAAACTGCTAAGATCCAACTGCCGCCGCAACTCCGCCGGCAGGGCGATTTCAAGAAAGGTTCTGACGTTGGCGATATCGGAGAAAACCTTTTTGAAGAAACTATCATGAATATTCTCGATTTTCGCCATAATAAACCGGTTTCAGTTAGCAAACTTTATGGCAGAATGATTGATTGGCAGAATATTTTTTAAATCATTCTGCCGTACAATTACTTTGCCTTCATATTTGAGACTACATAAGCAACCCGGGTTAACAGGCGGAAAACACTTTCGCGCCCGAACGCTTTCATTTAATTTCCCGCACCACCAGGCGGTATCCTTCCACCCGCACAATCTTGATCGGGCGGTTTTGTTCGATAAATTCCCCCTCGGTAACCACATCTAAGCGTTCCTCGCCGAATTGGCCGGTGCCGGCGGGGCGCAGGGGAGTCAAAGCGATCCCGGTTTTCCCCAGGTAGCTGCGGTAATTTTTGCCGGCCACGTAGCCTTCATCCCGTTTCTGCTCGTCCGGAAGGCTGATTTTTCGCCAGATGCCGGTGCGGGGGCCAAAGCGCGCCAGGGCAATGGCGCCTAAGATGGTTACCAGCAAAGCCAGTCCCAGACGGTAGGCGGCCCCGCCCAGGTCCTGCCAGGTAACGTGTTCCAGGGCGCCCACCAAACTCAGGTATATTCCCGCGATAATACAGGCGATGCCGCCCACCCCGGCCAGCCCGAAGCCGGGGATCACAAAAATTTCCACCAGCAGCAACCCCACTCCCACGATGAACAAAACGATTTCGATGACGCTGGCCAGGTTGATGATGTAGTGGCTTCCGAAAAAAAGCGCCAGGCAGATCAATCCTAAGGTGCCGGGCAGGCCCCAGCCGGGGGATTTGATCTCGAAAAAAAGCCCTAACAACCCCAGGGAAATCAGCATGGAGCTGACGATCGGCCCGGTCAAAAAGCGCACCACGTCTTCCGCCCAGGTGATTTCGGTATAGACCACCTTCTCATCTGCCAGACCCAGGCTGTCTAAGAGGGCGTTCAGGCCGGGAACGATATAATCCGCCATTTCCCATTTCAGGGCGTCTTCCGCGGTCAGGGTAATCAATTTCCCTTTAGGAGAAAGCCCCTCCACCTCCACGTCTTCATCCACCATGCCCTCGGCAATGAGGCGGTTGCGGCCGTTGCGCTCCGCGGTCGCCCCCATTTCCGCCCGGAAGTAAGAAATCGCTTTTTCGGAAGCTTTCTCCCCGCTTTGGTCCACCACGGTCGCCGCGCCGATGGAGCTTCCCGCCACCATGCCGATCTTCCGGCAGGACAGGGTGATCAAAGCCCCGGCGCTGATCGCGCGCTTGTTGATGAACGCGATGGTCTGCAAATTGGTGTTGAGCAGCAAATCTTTGATCTGGGTGGCCGCGTCCACCCGCCCCCCAAAAGTATTGATCTCCAGGACGATGGCGCTGGCGTTGGCGGCTTCCGCTTCTTCGATCACCCGCTCGATGTAGGGCGGCAACCCCAAATCAATGGTTCCGGAAATCCGGATATGATAAACCTGGGGCAGCAGGGTTGCGGGAAAAAACAGCAACGCGGCGGCAATAGCAAGGGCTGGCACGGTGATTCTCTTTCCGGACATTTAACAGGCTCCTGTTAGACGCAAAAATATATTGATATTATGTCATATTATCAAACTATTTTAACGCCTTCCCTGCTTTGGCCATTATTCCAACGTAGGGTAGGTACCCGGCAGCAGCAGCGGAAGGGGCTGCCCGGGGCGCTCGCTCATCATTTTCAGAAATTGCAGCGTCGCAGGATCCAGAACCTGTTCCCGCACCTGGAAAGGACGGAGAAACCCGGCATCGAATAGTCCTTTATATTTGGGAATTTCAATGATCTCGTATTTTCTCTGGTCGGGAATTTTAGCCATTTTCCGCGCCAGTTCAATTGACATCATCAAACCACCGATCGCATCCACCAGGCCGTTTGCCTTGCCCGCGTCACCGGAGTAAAACCGCCCCTGGCCGACGGCATCCACCGCTTCCACGGCCATTCCCCGCCCTTTGGCTACTTTTTCGGTAAATTCCGCATAGTAACGGCGCACAATCTGCTCCATGCGGCCGCGCTCTTCTTCGGTAAGGTTGCGGGCCGGAATTTGCACCCCCAACAGCGGCAGGCGCACCCCGAAACCCAGATCGGCGTGGTCGCCGCGCTTAACGTGGTCGGAGGCCATCCCTAACTTGCCGCTCAATCCCTTGTCATAAATCCAGCCGCCGATTACCCCGATCGAGCCGGTAATGGTATTGGGCCCCGCCAGGATGGTATCCCCGTACATGGAAATCCAATACCCCCCGGAGCCGGCCACCTGGCCCTGGCTGACGATCACCGGTTTTTTCTCGGCGCATTTTTTCAGCGCCTCGGCCACCACGTCGGAGGCCATCCCGTCTCCCCCGGGGGAGTCCACCCGGAACACCACCGCTTTCACGGAATTATTTTTAGCCAGGCCGCGCAGGGTTTTCTCCAGTTGCCGGGCTTTGATCCCGCTGTCCATGGCGCACTCACCCAGCGCATAGACCACCGCAATCCGGGGCGGTTGCCCCCAATCGGTATTCGCGGCGGCAGCATCGTTGAGCATCGCCACGGAAAGTTCCCGCTTCTTTTTTCCGGTAAGGGATTTGATCACCTCTTTCAGATCGCTCCAGCGGCAGAGGGTATCTACCAGGCCCTCTTGCCGGGCGTCCTCGGCCATAAAAAATATCTGCTCGTTGATCAGGGCGTCGAATCTTTCGCCGGAAATGTTGCGCGACTCGCCCACTTCGCGTTTGATCAAATCATAAATATCGTCGGTGTAAGCCTGGAACTGTTCCCGGTCGGCCTCGGAAAAACTATCCCGTGAAAGGGTTTCCGCGGCGGATTTATATTTGAAAAAGCGCCACTCGTCAAACCCCAGTCCCAATTTGTCGAGGGTTCCCTTCAGGTAGGTTCGGCCCAGCACGTAGCCGGGGAGATAGAGGCTTCCAACCGGATCCAGCATGATGCAGTCGGCAATGCTGGCCAGGTGGTATTCGGTCATTTCGGCGTTGTCGATAAAAATGATCACTTTTTTGCCCTTGCCGCGGGCCAGCTTCAATTCTTCGCGGATTTCCCAGGCGTGCTCGGGAAGCACCCGCATGGCCGATAAATTCAGCGCCAGCACGTCCACCCGGGGATCGCTGGCGGCGTTGCGAATGGTTTGCAGAATATCCATGAATCGCCGGGTATCGCGGTCAAACCACTGGAAAGCCTGGTAATCCACCCTCCCTTTCAGGTCCATGGCCAGGTAGGTTCTCTTTTTGGAAAACAGGGAAGCGAAAATATTGGGGGTGTAATCGCCGAGGCCGATGCTGTAGGAATCGAACTGGCGATCCTGGTTTTCATCATAATGGCCCTGGCCGCCGACAAATCCCCGCCCGAAGCTGAAATTCAGCCCCACCGTGAACGCCTCCGAGTCGAAATATCGCCCGGTGAGGCTGATACCGAGAAGAAGCTCCAGGGCCGCCCCGGCGCTCCAGGGGGCCTCGCCGAGGGTTTGCTTCTTCTGGATCGCATAATCCCCGAACAAGGTCAGGAAACTGCTGCCCAGGGGACGCAGACCCAATTCCAGAACCCCTTCCCGGGCGCTGGTTTGGGTAGAAAAACTGCCCAATCCCGCCAGGGAAATGTGCCGGACGGGGCGGTAGAGAAATCCCGCCGAAAAAAGGTCTTCGCGATTGAAGAAATCTTTATCGCCGCTGCTCCAGGTATAACCGATCCCGAAAGCGGCGCGGCCGTTTCCGGCGCCCAGGGAAACATTGTAGTCATAAATTTTGGAACCGCTGAATTTTTGCCGCAGCATTCCGAAGCCCAGCCCCGGCGCGGCGGTGAACAATCCCCAACCGGAGAGGTCGGCGTTCTCCACTTGATCGTTGATCCAGTAGAACCGGGCGTTAAAGGTCTTCAACATCGCGGTGTTGGCGGGATTGGCAAACCCCAGCAGCCCGTTCTGGAACGACGCCGCGGAACCCATCAAAAAGAAATTTCGGGAGTAATAGGGGGCAAAATCCTGCGCCGGCAGGGTAGTGAAACAACCGAGCCCGAGCATCAAAAGACAGCTTAGAAACCATCGTCGCATAGGCACCTCCTGATCGTGTGAGTCAATAGCCATTTATCCGGCTGACCGTGAATTTAATGTCCGGCCAACTCCAACAAACGTATTTTTTTGAATTTTGCTTCACGGGGGGCGGTTCGCTGCCCGGCGAGGGGGTTTGGGTAGGTAAACAGGTTACTATTTAGCTTTGTGGCAAGTGTTCAGGTGTTCAGGTTGTCTTATCACGTGTTCTTTAACAATAAATGGGTTGCCGGCTTATAGGTGTTTGCAGGGTTCGTTTCCGAAGTTCCCCTCCCCGGGGGGATTAAGGGGTGGGTAACTCCCGGAAGGGGAATTGGAGTCGCCGCTACTTGATACTCTCCAATATCGGCGTTCCAAATTATCGGTCTGGCCGATATACAACCGCCCGCTGGCCTCACTGCGAAGAACATATACCCAGTACGGCATGGCTACCCCCTAAAACACAAAGGCTCAGGAATATCATCCCTGAGCCTGATGAGTGGGCGCTGCTGGAGTCGAACCAGCGACCTTCGCCTTGTAAGGGCGACGCTCTAAACCAGCTGAGCTAAGCGCCCGGATTCGTTTTTGAACCGTTTTTTTTCTCTTTATACAACAAGCCGAACGGGATAACCACCAAGAAAGAGAATACCAGCAAAACCGGCGCAAGGGTGCGGGTCAGAAATGCATCCGGATCGTCGGGAATGGCCATGAATATAAACCCGACCACCAAAATGAACACCCCCAGGGCCAGTATCCTGAAATTGGTACGGCCCAACGGAAAATGAAATTTTTCCGCCGGAAATTTACTTTTTGCTTTCGATGCAGGCTGCTTGATCTTCGCCATTGTTTGCGTTCCCGGTATCGTTTAAAAAACGGAGCAGAATTTAAAGCGGCCCCACTGTAAATGCAAGACAATTTCTAATCCCCCTACCGGCAAACGTCGTGCACAACTTCCCCGTTGATGATGACCGCGCAGACCCGGGTGAGATATTCGAACGGATCACCGTTGAAGAGGACCACGTCCGCGTCTTTTCCGGCTTCCAGGGAACCGACCCGGTGGTCAATTCCCAAAATCCGCGCCGAGTCAATGGTAAGGGCGGCGAGGGCATCCTGGAACGCCAGGCCGTTCGCGGCGGCGAGGGCGGCTTCGTAGAGCACCACCCGGGTTTTGGGAACGTAACTTTCGTACCCTCCCTGGAAGGCGAATCGAATCCCGGCGTCTTTTAGTTTAGCCGCAGTCTCGAAGGAGGCGTTCTGCGTATCTCCCCAGTGCCGCGCCATGGTGGGATGAATGATGACCGGAGCCCCCGCTTTTTTGATTTCCTCCAACAGCAGGTAGGCTTCCGCGGCCCCGTCTATTATCAGGTTCAGGTTGAATTCTTTGGCCAGCCGCAGGGCGCTGGAAATCTCCGTGGCGCGGTTGGCGGTGATCAATACCGGCAGCCTGCCGGAGAGCGCCTCTCCCAGGGCTTCCATTTTCAGGTCCCGGGCCGGGCGTTTGGATGCGTCTTTAGCCTGCTTTTTCTTCAGATAATCCTGCGCTTTCAAAAACTCGCTGCGCAGCATGGCCACGCCTTTGGAGCGGGTTCCCGGGGAATCGAAATTCTGCCCCACGCTGGCACCTAAGGTAACGGTCAGCATGGCGCTGGAATCGATCAGAACCTGCTCAAGGGTTGCGCCGCCGGTTTTTACAATGATGGATTGGCCGCTGATCAGCGCGCCGGGAGCGTGGCCGGTGTGCAGGGTGGTAACGCCGAGGTTGCGAAGCCATTCCACCAGGTCTTCCCGGGGATTGTACGCATCCAAAGCGCGCAATTCCGGCTGGATGGGGGCGGATTTGTCCAGTTGATCCTGGTCGTGCGGCTGGTTGTAAATACCCGCCAGCCCCACCACGGAATGGGCATCGATCAATCCCGGGGTGACCACTTTGGCGCTGAGGAAACGGTAATCTGCCGGGATGGAAACCTCGCCGGCCTTGCCCACCGCAGTAATTTTTCCGGTGCTGATGAGCACGATCCCATCGGCAATGGGTGCGCCGGACATGGTATAAACCGTTTCCCCCTTTACGGCAAGCTGCGCGTGCAGGGAAACCGCCGTGAATAATATCAGAAAAAGGATGGTTTTCAACCGGATGGCGCGAATCATTCTATTTCTCCCTGGTGATCGTGATAATGAGCCTGGCCGCGAAATACTTCATAGCCGCCAACGGCGTATTTGCGATGTTCGGGGTTGGCGCGGTCGAATACTAACTTCCCTTCCACCCAGGTCTGTTCCACCTGGGTATAAACGCTGAGGGGATCGCCGGAAAGGATGATAAAATCGGCGTCCTTGCCCTTTTCCAGGGAACCGATGCGCTCCTGCAAATCCAGCATTCGCGCCCCGGCCAGGGTGAGGGCTTCCAGGGCTTTGGCGCGCGACATGCCCTCGCGCACCCCAAAAGCGGCGGAGCGCAAAAACAGGCGGGAATCGGTAATCCCGTCGTCGGTGTGAAACGCCACATCGACACCAGCTTTCTCCAATACCCCGCCGGTTTTGCCGAGCAGGTTAACCGCTTCTAATTTGCCGCCGGGGGAGTCGATCACAATGATCGAGCAGGGCGCTTTGGCGGCGGCGATCTCTTCGGCCACTTTCCAACCCTCGCTGACGTGGTGCAGCACCACCCGGAAGCCGAATTCCTGCGCCAGGCGCAACACGGTCAAAATGTCGTCGTGGCGGTGGGTGTGGTAATGCACGATACGCCGGCCTTCCAGCACCTCCACCAGCGCCTCCATTTGCAGGTCCCGGGCGGGCATTTTCTCGGGATCGTTTTTGGCCTCGGCGATTTTCTTTCGATACTCCTGCGCTTTTACGTACAACTGCCGCACCAGGGCGGCGGATTTGGCGCGGGTTCCGGGGAAGGGAGGATTTTTGCGAATGGAGTTGGTTCCGTTGGCCATTTTCAACCCCCCGCAGACGTCCCTCTCAACGTCGGGGCAGAGGAGCAGATCATAAATGGTGCGCCCCTCGCGCAGTTTGAGATAGACGGTCTGACCGCTCATCAAATACCCGGAGCCGGGCATAACGTTGACCGTGGTAATGCCCCCGGCGCGGGCTTTCTTGAAGGTATCGTTATGGACGTCGATGGCGTCGAGGATGCGCACTTCCGGGTGCAGGGTGGCGGAATTATCTCCCCCGTCTCCCCCGCCGATATGGGAGTGGGTATCCACCAGGCCGGGCATGAGCACTTTGCCGGTAAGATCGTGCTCTTCCGCTTCCGGCGGGGTTTTGATTTGCCCGGAAAGCCCCACGGCGCTGATTTTCCCATCCTCGACAACCATCGCACCGTTTTCCAAAGGCTCGCCGGCAATCGTATAAATCAAAGCGCCGCGGAATACCTGCGCTTTTTCCCGGGCGATAACGCCGGGGTCGAAACAGAGGATCGCCAGGGCTAACATCAGGAGATGAAAATGAAGTTTCTGCATCGTTCCTTTCCGAAGTTTGGGGGTGAGTTACCGGGCCGTGTGATGCTTGTTCAATTAATGATAGTAACTGATGTTACTCGATATGAACCAATTGCCTGGTTCAGGCCGGTTTTTTAGGGGAGCAGATATCAAATTGCACGCTGAAGCGTGGCAATCTTAAGATTACCATGCTTCAGCTTACGATTCGGAATGCACCCTTTTACAGGTACGTAACATCAGATAGTAAGGTTAACGTTCGATCCGGCTTTCCACGCCGAAAGGAAGCTATGATAAAGAATCCACATAATCCTTGGATCTCTTCAGACCGACTTTCGTCAATTCGACCACTCTCCTCACCGCCTCGATCCGTTGTCCCTTAGCGATGAGCGGGCGGATTTCCTCCTCCAGCCCCAGGGGATCTTTTTCCCCGCAATGGCGGCAGGTTCGAAGCTCGTAACCAACTTCTTTCTGGCAAAACCGGCAGGCAGTTAGCTTATCCATTTTCGAACTCCGTATCATATATTTTTTGATTTACCTGGCGGGCGAATTTACGCACTTTTTCCCAAAACGCCACCCCTTTTTCTTAGTATTCTTTGCTGCGGCTTTCCGGGAGGACCGGAACAAAAAGAGTCGTTAAGCTCCGGCAGGGTTTCTTATGTTAACATAGTTAACAAGCTGTGCGCTAACCTTGTTAACAACCACAGAAGAAAATTGCCTCTCCCTTTCACGCTCAAGAATTTTTATGGCTTGTAAAAACATATACTTAACGGATTATTTCAACCCATCCTCCTTTTCTGGTATCATTTTTGAACTGATTCCAACCGGAAAGAATAAAGAAGAAGGTGATGACATGAAAACTCGTTTGCACATATTCGCCAATACCCCGGCCGTAATGGCCGCCCTGCTGGCAGCCCTGCTGCTGAGCGGCTGCTACACCCAGTTCAGCCCCGCCGGGCAACCGGAAAATCAAGCTTATTATGAAGCATACCCGGAAGAATCCGGCGCTTATGAAAACGACTATTATGAAAACGAGCCGCTCGAATCCCCGGGTTATGCCGCAACTTACGAAGAAGAAGATAGCGGGTACCGGGAAAACGAGCCGGACCGGGTCATCATCAACAAGTACTATATTTATGATCAACCCTTCGGCGTTTATTACAATCCGCCGGTTTACGATCCCGATCCCTATGTCTCAGCCAGTTTCCACTTCGTTTCCGGCTATTCATACGGATATTATTCGGGGGTGTATGGGTATCCGTCTTACTACTGGTATCCCCACCATTGGAGGGTGGGGTATTACTATCCTGCTTACTGGGATTTCGGCTTCTACTTTTCCTGGGGATATTGGGACCCCTGGTACGCCACCATTTACTATCCCCCGGTGGTAATCCTGGTACCGCCCTATTACCCGTACCCGGGCTGGTGCCCGCCCTACTATGATCCCTGGTATTCCGGCCATCACGGCGGCCATCATTCCGACCCCGGCTATGGAAACGATCCCTGGCCCACGGGGCCGCGCGATTGGGGACGCCGCGACCCGGTGGTGGCCGGCAACAGCGGGCGCCCCGGATCTCCCGGTTCGGGTTCGAATAGTGGTTCGAGCGGCGGCAGCAACTTGAGAAGCCCGGAGAAGGGAAGCATTCAGGTTGCCGGGCCTTCCACTGTATCCCAAAGAAGCCCGCGCAATCCTTCTTCCGGCCAGCACGCTGGATTAGTCAATTCGGGGAGTGCTCAAAAAGAACGGCGGCGGGAAACGACCGTCTCCAGAGAACCGGCCAGGACCCGGGAGAAGAAAAATCCCCGGAAAGAACTTGGCGGGGTAAGCGCGACCCCGGCAGAAACCACTTCCGGTTCGCGTTTCACCACCCAACCGCAGGAACGCCAACCTGCGCAACCTTCGGCAGGGAATACAAACAATTCCCGGAACGGCCAACAAACCCCAGCTTACCGCTGGAGCGAGCCTTTAGAAGCGCCCAAGCCGGTTTCCCAACCGGAAACCCGCACCCGCTCCAACGATTCCGGTTCCTCGAACGGATCGCTTCGGCAGCCGGCTGCGCCGCAGCGAAACTCGGGTAATAATGGTAATTCGTCTCCCCGAACCGAGAACAGGTCTTCGAATAACGGCTCTTCTCGCAGCGGGGGCAGCTCTTACCAGCCGCAGCCTTCCCGCTCCACGGATAGAAGCAGCGGCGCTCCTTCTTACCGCAGCCAGCCGGCGCCTCGCTCCGGCGGGAACAGCAGCGTGCAGCAGGCCCCGGCCCGCCCCGCTTCCGGCAAATCGGAAAGCAGCAGCCAAAAACCTTCGCGCAGCGCTTCCGGCAGCAGCGAGCGGGGGAAAAAACGCTAAACCAGATCGTCAAAAGAGATTTCCTTGCGATAGATCGGCAAATCGCAGTATTGCCCATCCCAAAATAACACTTTAAAGGAGGAATTCTCATGCGGAAGATAACCCTTCTTCTTGCGGCGATATCGCTCGCCCTCTTGGCCATTCATGGAAATCTTGCGGCGGGAAGCCAGTCGGACAGCTTGAAGCATTCACCCCTGCGCAAAGGAGCTAAAGCGCTGCAATTCCAAATCGCCCCGGATTTTCAACTGAGTTCCTTCCAGGGGGCGGTGTTCTCCGGAAAATACCATACCTCGAAACGCTCCGCCTGGCGGGTGGGGTTGGATTTGAGCGGATCATTTTCAGACTCGGAGCAGAATCGGCAAATAACGCAGGATGATACCCTTGAAATTGTTGAGAAAATCGAGGGAGAAGGAAATTTGCAATCCCTGGGCATCGTTGCCCAATATGTTTATTATCCTAACCCCGGCAAAAAAATTGATTTTTACCTCGGAACGGGACCCTATGCTCAAATCAGCCGGGTTAGCAAGGATGAATCCCGGGAACAGACCAACCCCCGCGGTAATCCTGACGTTATGCTTCATACCAAAGATACCCGCTGGGCGGCAGGCTTATCCACCATAATCGGGATAGAGTGGTTTATTGGCAGCCGTATTAGCCTGCTGGCAGAAAACCGGTTTTTGATCGGTTATACCCACTGGAAAAACGAAAGAACTGCCGAAGGGTCTAATTCGCGGGACCTGATTACTGCGACTTACCGCACTGTTGAATTTAAACCTCTCAGTGTGGTTTTTGGAGTAGCAGCCTATTTTTAGAGGAGGAATGCCATGAGATCCTTAAAGAAATTCCTGTTTGGAGTTGGCATGATGGTAGCCGCTCAAAGTTATGCCCAAAACGCCTTCGACGCGGCGCGAATCGTGCAGGATGAGAGCGGCTTCGGAGCGCGGGCGCTGGCCATGGGCGGGGCTTACAGCGGCGTGGCCGATGATTATTCCGCCATCTACTGGAATCCCGCGGGGCTGGCGCAAATCCGGCACTCCAATTTCTTCGGGGAAGTTTCGCACCTGAATTTCAACAACGCGGCAACTTTCCAGGAAAGCCTGAGCGATGGGAACCAAAACTATACCCGCCTGAATTCCTTAGGATTCGCGTTTGCACTGCCCACGCAGCGGGGAAGTTTTGCGCTCGCCCTGGGATACAACCGGGTGAAGGATTTCGACCAGAACCTGACCTTTTCCGGCTTCAACCGCGAGAGCAACGGGCTGGGCTTCGATTTCGGAAGCGGTTTTTACCCCTTCGATAAGGACGTCTATCAAACCGAACAGATAAATGAAGAGGGCGGGTTGAACCAGTGGAGCCTGGGCGCGGGCGTCGCGCTCTCGCCCAACTTCACCGCCGGGATCAGCGGCAGCGTGTGGGACGGGGAGAGCGAGTACCAGTTCACCTTTTTGCAGCAAGACCGCGAGGGCCTCTACCAGCAATTCCCCGCGGATTTCGACAGTTATATGCTCTCCCGCACCATCAAAACCGACTATTCCGGATTCGGGTTGAAGTTGGGGGGCATGTTTTCCGCCGGGAACGCCATCCGCTTAGGCGGGGCGGTGGGGCTTCCCACCACCTTCACGGTGAAGGAAAATTACCAGGCCAACGACAGAATCGTGTTCGACAACGGCGATGAAGACGCCTGGGAGAGCGATCCGGGCATATTCGAGTACAAAGTGAAAACCCCCTTCCATTTTGATGGCGGAATTTCGTTTTCCAATGGCATCATCACCCTGGCCGGGAGCGCCCGCTACCGCGACTGGAGCCAGACCCGCTTCGAGGTCTCCGGCAACCAGGTCGGCGACCCCAATTATAGCGGGTTGCTGGCGGAAAACCAGCGCCTTCGGCGGGATTTCCGCGCCACCCTGCAATACCACCTGGGCGGGGAGCTGCTATTGCCGGGGAGCAACGTGCTGCTGCGCGGGGGTTACGCGGTTTATCCTTCGCCGTTGAAAAACGCTTCCGGGGATTTGGATAAACGGGTGATCAGCGGCGGGGTGGGATTTTTGGTGGACCGTTACGTTCCCCTGGACTTCACCTATCTGCAGGGCAGCTGGAAGCAGGAATCCGTGGACGAATTCACTCCCGGCGGCACGTTGGAGGAGATTACCGCGCACAAAGTGCTGGTGGGATTGAGTTATCGCTTTTGAGAACCGTTGCGTGAAACGTAAAACGTAAAAGAGTTTACCCTGAGCTTGTCGAAGGGTATTCCGTTTCTGTTACGAATTACGCATTCCACCCTACCCAAACCACGAGGAAATATGAAACGCTATTGGCGGCCCGCGCTCTACCTCTTTTTCTCCCTGCTCTGCCTGCTGGCGCTGGTGGCCGGCTCCCTGAAAACCGGCGTCCTGTTGATGCTGGTCGTGGTGAGCGATTGAGGGGTTTCAAGAATCAGGCGAACCGATTCCACCGCGATATTTCTAACGCTTTCCATTCCCGTTCCGCCGCACCGTAAACTCTTTGTAGGCGCGGTTGCCGGCGTTATCGGTGACAATCAGTTTTAAGGTATGCTCGCCCCGGGGGATATAACGGGGATGAATAATGACCCGGTCTTCTTCCGGGTCGAACTCGAACAGCGACCATTTTCCATCGATTTCCACGCTAATCTGGGTCTCGTTGTAGATGCCGGACATGCCGTCTTTCACCG
The DNA here is from genome assembly GCA_011526015.1 of Deltaproteobacteria bacterium. Classification (GTDB taxonomy): domain Bacteria; phylum Calditrichota; class Calditrichia; order RBG-13-44-9; family J075; genus JABWBP01. Next base: position 16,598 of record WYBG01000177.1, read on the forward strand.
CGAAGCGCAACGGGCGGAGGGAAGCGGCAGCGTTGAATTCCGCCAGGTTGAGGGGGCGGATTTCCGGGGGAACGGTATCCTGGATCAAGGCGAATTTCTCCATACTGGTCACCCGGGCCTTCAGGGTATTGCTCCCGGCATCCAGACGGGAAGGAAGATAAAGCCATCCCCTGCGCCGGTCAAAATAATAGATTCCGATTCCCCGCCGGCTTGCCAGGGTATCCGGCAGCGCAAAAGAGAGATTCGCCCCGTAATTGAAAGGCTGGTCGAAAGGGCTGGCCTCGTAAATCGCGGACTTGAAGGGGTAGGCAGTGGAAGACTTCTCCCGGGCGGGGAATTTTTGAATCCGCACGTAGAGGGTGTCGTAAGCGGCGTCCGCCGGGAAGTGCAGCGTTAGCGCCCGGTCCTCCGAGCGCACGGTTCGCTCCCGGCCGGGGTACACCGGGGTCCAGCGGGCAATTTCCTGCCTCAGCATAGAATCCGCCGCGTCGCCCAGACCGGTTCTCAGCTCGCCGGCGTCTTCGACCGGAAAGGTGAGCAAGTAGGCTTCCGGTTTGTATTGTGCGTAGAACAACGATTCCCCGCCCGGTAAAGCTGCCGGCGCGTACCCGCGTCCCTTTACCGTCGCTTTATCGCCATAGAAAACGATGCTCCAATCCTGCTTTTTGGCCCGCTGCTGATTTACTCCCCCCGGAAACACATACACCGGGAGGGTAGGAAGGGAATCGGCATAAGTTGCCCGGATTTGATAGGCAACGGTTCCGTTGCCCGCCCGGTGCGGGATCGAAAAGCGATAATAATGCCGGAAACCGAGCAACCCCTCGGTCGCTTCAACCTGGAAGCCGGTAACCGGGGCGGCCTGGGGCGGGGACTGATAATTAACCCGGTACACCTCGAAGTTTTGCAGCGGCTCCGGTGAGGTTAATTCCAGGTTTACGGCGCCGGCGGCGAGTTGGGCTTCCGGCGCTTCCACGGGAATCAGCCGGTAATAAATCAGGGGGATTTCCACCTCCAGGAGGTTACCAGCGTAATCATACACTTTCAGCAATACCGTATTCTTCCCTTCTTTCAGGATTTTTCCGGAGAGCATCCCGTCGCCGCGGGACGTGGCCTTATAAAACGGCAGGGTATTGGCGGGGTGGCGGTAGAAGTTGTGATATACTTTCAGCCCCTTTCGCCACAGGGAGAAGCTTTTGTCGATCTCGATCAGGCGGGTTTCATCATAGCTGAAGCGGTCATATTGCACCTGGTACACCGTCTCCCCGTTGACCAGCATTTCCGCGCGGTAAAAATCGAATAGATTGTCGTTTCCGTTAGCCTGATCATAGCTGCGCAGCGCCAGGTAAGCTTTCCCGGCCAGGTACAGGGGTTTTCTGAGCGCCACCCGGGCAGTTTGGGCAATGGGGAGAATGAGGGTATCCGGCTCAAAATTGATAAGCGTGCTCCCGCCGGCCGGAATGGCCGCCAAAAACTGCGCTCGCGGGGGAATGTCGTCTTGAATCACGCCGGGATAGTACTGCAACGGGTGAATCGGATTCTGGCCGGCGTCGCGAAGCTCGAAATGCAGGTGCGGCACCCCGATGCCGGTGTCGCCGGTGTAGCCGAGCAGGTCCCCTCTTTTAACCGGAAAGCGGCCCGCTTCCGGATAGGTATCCAGCACGTTATTCCGCGCCGCCAGCCGCAGGGAGTCGGTGTAGGCGTTCAGCGCCGGGGTGAAGCCGTCCAGGTGGGCGTACACGGCGAAATTGCCGTCTTTCAGCTTCAGGTAAACCGTTTTTCCGTAGCCGGTGGAAGCCACCCGGAGGCGGTACACGTAGCCGTCTTCCACGGCGAATATTTTATAGCCGGTTTGCTGCCAGGTTTTGACGTCGATGGCGGCGTGATAATGGCGGGGGCGGAATTCACAAAAACTGCTGGTCATAAGTTTGCTGGCGTCCGTGGGCCAGAGATAGAGTTGGGCGTTGGCAAGGGTGAAGAACAGCATTACAAAAGAGAACACAAAGCGGGTAGAAAACATGAGAATGAGCCAGTTTTTTCGATTCAACGGATTTCGGTTCTATGTTCTTGTTCAATTAAGGCGGCCAATATAGGGAATTTTGGGGTGCGACGCCAGGTGCGACGCACTTTCAAAGTGCGTCGCACCTGGCGTCGCACCTGCTTCACCCGCGGGGATGATAGCTCTTGTACTCTTCTTTCAAATACTGCCGGGTGAGGTGGGTATAGACCTGGGTGGTGGAAATATCGGAGTGCCCTAACATTTCCTGAACCGCGCGCAGGTCCGCGCCGTTTTCCAACAGGTGGGTGGCAAAGGAGTGGCGGAAAATATGGGGATAGACCCGGCGGGAAATCCCGGCCAGCAGCACGTACTTCTGCACGATGTTCCAAATCCCCATGCGCGAAAAGGGCTTCCCGAAGCGGTTCAAAAACACCTGGCTGCGCGATAATAGTCCTTTGGAGAGCATCGGGCGCACCGCGCCGAGGTACATTTTCAGCCAGTGCAGCGCCTGCCCGCCCACTGGCACAAAACGCTCCTTGTTCCCCTTGCCCAACACGCGCAGCATCTCCTCTTCAAACTGGATTTGTTCTAACTTCAAATTGATCAACTCGGAAACCCGCAGGCCGGCCCCGTAGAGCACTTCTAACATGGCGCGGTCGCGGGTACCTTCGGGGCTGTCGATTTCCGGGGCGTCCAAAATGGCGAAAACTTCATCTACCGAGAGAACCTCCGGCAATTTCCGGGCTAAGCGGGGCGTTTCTAACAATTCGGTGGGATTCTGTTTGGTGATTCCTTCCAGGAGCAGGAATTTGTGGAAGCTGCGGATGGCGGAGAAATTCCGGGCGATGCTGTTGGGGGAAAGCCCCAGGCCGGTGAGCAGCTCGCTGTAATCCTGAATGTCCCCCGGGGTAATGGCTTCTACCGCCTCGATGCTGCGCCCGGTTAAAAATTGCAGGTAACGCTGCAAGTCCTTCTCATAGGAGAGCAGGGTATTGTCGGCCAGGCTTCTTTCCAGGGCCAGGTGGTTCAAAAACTTTTCCAGGGTGGCGCGCCACATTTCGATGCCGGTTAGCAGGTTAATTTTTAATTGCCAATTGGCAATTA
>WYBG01000178.1 GCA_011526015.1 Deltaproteobacteria bacterium
GCGATTTTAACCAACGTCGCCAAAAGCGCGCGGATTACGCTGCATTACCCGGAAAATCTTTCCGCCGGGAAAGCGAATGAAATTTTCGATGAGCTGCTGGCGGCGCAGATCAACAAACACCAACGCTGGCTGATCGTGAACGGCGCTTTGCTGCCCTTCAGCGTGTTGTTCAGCATCGTTCCCGGCCCCAATTTGCTGTTAGCCTACCTGGCCTGGCGCACCCTGGCGCATTACCGGGGCAAAAAGGGCGGGGAGAAGGCGCTTTCGGAGTTGGAAGTCGTTTTAGCCCCCCAAAATCAACTCTATAGGCTTGATAAGTTGATAAACAAGAGAATCAGCTTGAATCGCAAGGGTAAAATCCGGCAAATTGGCGAAAGTTTGGGGATCGAAAGGCTGGATAAACTCTATTAAGATTTTGGCGTGTTGGCGGATATAATGAATTGCTGGATGGTTGAATGGTTCAATGGCTAAGTTTCGCCACTCTCCTGATGAGGCTCCCGATGATTCGGGCGATTCTGCTCTTTATGGTCTTTTCAGCAGCTCCTGCGCAGCCTTGCGAATGGTTCCTGCCCATCCGGGCGGAGGATCGCCGTTCCTGGGAAGCGGTGAGATTATCCGGGATCGGGGAGTTTGGATTGCCGCGCCGGGCCCGCCCGCAGGTTCCGGCGCATCTTCATACCGGGGTGGACATCCTCCGCCCGGGGGAGAATTACCGGGATGAACCGGTTTTCCCGGCAGCCGAAGGAATCGTCATAAGCCTGCGTAGCGACGGCCCTTTCGCCCAGGTAATCGTCGAGCACCGCTGCCCGGGCGAAAACACGGTTTGGACGGTTTACGAGCACCTTGCCGGATTGACCGTGACGGCCGGTGATACGGTAAGCCCCCTTCGTCCCCTGGGGCGCTTTATGACCCGCGAGGAATTGAACCGTTTCGGCTGGCAGTTCGATCACCTGCACTTCGAGATTCTGAGAGAAAAGCCCCACCCCCTGGCTCCCGCTCCCAAAACGCCCTTGCGCCTCTTTACCCCCTACAGCCTGGAGTGTTTTTCCGCAGAAGATCTGCACAAATACTATTTTGACCCTCGCGAATTTTTGGCGTCGCGCTGGAAACGGTTGGAATAATCCGCTGCTAAAATATAGAATGTTGATTTTGATATATTCTTGTTGTACTTTTTATAAACATTATTTGATACAATAAATAGGAGACTTTATGCGTCGAATCCGATTGGATGAAGATATAACACCATTGTCAGAATTTCGAGCAAATGCTACGGCGCTTATTCAAAAAATTCGTGAAACAAAACGACCCCTCATAATCACCCAAAGAGGGAAAGGTTCTGCTGTTATTTTGGATGTATCAGAATACGAAGCACTTCTTTCAAAGCTTGAGTTATTGCAAGAGATTGCTATCGCTGAAAAACAAATTAGTGAAGGCAAAGTTTATGAACACGAAGACGCGAAGGAGAGGGTTTTAGAAAGAATTAGACGATGAAAGTATTCTGGTCAGACTTTGCGATAGAAAAAGTTACAGAAATTGCTGAATATATAACTCGAGATAATCCCCATGGTACTGAGAAATGGGTGGCATCTATTTTTGATCGAGTGAAGCAATTGGAAAGTTTTCCTAAAAGTGGGAGAGTAGTACCGGAAGTCAATAGAGCAAACATTCGGGAAATTCTCTTTGGTAATTATCGCATTATTTACAAGGTCGAGACCGATCAAATTATAATTTTAACTGTTTATCATGGGAAACAGATACTGCCGGTTGATGAAATTGAAGAATAATAGACATTATCGGAAATAATTTTTTGACAGAATTGGTGGCTTTGCCAGTGGCTTCGCCATTAATCCAGTCTAATTTTTTATCTCCAATAAAGTATAGTATTTCTATCGTTCAGTGGCGGGTGCACTTGGCCGGATTAGCACCGCGCTATCCCCGAAGGAGCAGGCGGTTTCCGCCATTCGGAAAGAGCATCTTCCCGGCACGCTTCCAACACCTTCTCCGCGTTCGCGCGGGCCGCGGCGGTAGCGGTTTCCACCCGGAAGATCGAAGCGGGATCGCGTTTGGACAGGCCGTGACGGTAGGTTTTGTCGTAATAATGCCGCAGCAGTATTTCGATGCTTCCCGCCAGATCCCCCTTCTCCAACGCCTCCAGGGCTTTTTGGGTATGTAATCCGCCCATGCGCTCGCGCAGCCGTTCCGTGGCTTCCCGCAGGCCGGCGGGATCGCAAGTTCCGTATTCTATAAGCAGGCGCTGAACGCGTAATTCCAGGGGCATATCCAAAAAAAGCACCGGGGCGGCGCGCATCTGCGCCCACAGGGGTTGGGGGAGCATCCGGGAGCCGATTTTCTGGCTTTCGTCTTCTAACCACAGGAGGCGGGAGGGATCGGCGCTGCGCCACTGCAAGGCCAGCTCGTTCTCGAATTGCTGCTGGGGCGGCTGGGGCGGCTCCCCCAGGCTGCCGAAAGAAGAGCCTTTGTGGCAGGCCAGCGCTTCCAGGTCGATCACCTGCTCGCCCATTTCTCGCAGGTTCTCCAGGATTTCCGATTTGCCGGAGCCGGTTCGCCCGCTGAGGATCACAATTTTCCGGGGAATCTCGAAGGTTTGCAGCACCCGGTTGCGGTAGGCTTTGTATCCACCTTTCAATAAGAATACTTCATAACCGAACTGGTTCAGTAGCCAGCCCACGCTGCCGCTGCGCATTCCCCCGCGCCAGCAATGCAGCAGCAGGGTTTTTTCCGCGGTAACTTTTTGCACCGCTTCTACCAGCCGGCGCATTTTGGGACCGGCGTAGCTCAATCCTTCCAACATGGCCGCTTCCCGGCCAACCTGGTGGTAGGTGGTTCCCACCAGGGCGCGTTCTTCATCGGAAAACAGGGGAAGGTTGCAAGCGCCCGGTATGTGCCCTTTAGCGAATTCGGCGGGAGTGCGCACGTCGAAAACCGGAAGGCGTTCCCGCAGGGCCATGAATTCGTCAATTGCAATGGTGTCGAGGCCGGGCATCCGCTTCGGGTAGTGATAAATTGTTAATGCTGTTTCGCGACAAGCAGGGATGCTTGTCGCACTGCACGACCCCGCTCCTTGCGGGGTCGCTGCAGCAAGGAGCATTAATTGTTTAGTTGATTCGCAGGGATTACATTTGAACTTCTTCGAATCGGCGAATCCATTCCGCAGAGGGGCGGGCGTTGTTGTCGCTTTTCCAGCGCCCGTCCAATGCGCTTTTCACGGGGGAGTGGGTTTCGAAATATTGGATCATCGCTTCGCTCACCAGCACGCCGGTGAACACCACCCGTTCCCGGGGGAGCTCTTTCAGCATTTCCAGGCCGGAGTTTCCCTCTAACAAATAATCGTTGGTCGCCACCCGGTAAATGCGCTCCGGCTCCAGGGGTTTTCCGCCGATTTCGATGTTAACCACCCGCTGGCCGTTGGGCAGGGTTTTGTTGAACACTACTTTTGCTCCCCCGATGGCCAGTCCCCGGCTGCCCCCGGCCAGCCTTTGCTCTAAAATGCGTTTGATATATTTTCCGTCTGCCTGAAAACTGACGATTTCGTTATCGAACGGCAGCACTTTGAAGATATCCTCCCGGGTGACCGGCCCCTGGCGCAAATCGGCGCGAATGCCGCCAAAGTTCATGAACGCGAAGTCCGCCCCGACGCGCTCGGCCATCACGTCGCAGATCAGGTTGTTCAGGGGCGATTCTCCCTGGCTGGAGCGCATCAGGCTGCTGGTTGTTTCCCCGATGACGTCGCGGTAGCCTTGCTCATACATTTCTCGTTTTTTCTGCACGAACTCCGCGGTGGCGCTGTCCGGCCAGAACTGGTCCTGCGCCAGCAGCAGCAGGGAGTTTTTATCCGCAGCATAATCGTAACCGGCAATGGAGCGGGTGGGAACGTCGATATAAATGTCCACCCACCCTAAGTTGCCCCCGTTGGCGTAATTTTGCAGGCAGATGGTGTGATTGAGCGGGTCTTCCCAGGCTTCCTGGTATCCCTTGTGCAGGTGCCCGCCCAACAGAATATCGATGCCCTTTACAAAGTGGGCGATTTCCATGGCGTTCACGTAGCCGGTTTCCAGCAGGGATTGCAGGGTCTGGGTTTTGAGCGCCTCATAGCCCTCCCGGGGATCGTAGGGCAGGCCGGTGTGCACCAGCGCTACTACCAGATCCACCCCCTGCGCGCGCAACTCATCCACCGCTTTTTGCAGGGTGGTAATTTCGTTGCGGAACTTCAGGCCGCGGATGTTTTCCGGAAAACTCATCTGCTCCGTGCCGGCGGTCGACACCCCGGTGATGCCGATCTTAAACCCGTCTTTTTCCACAATGGCCCAGGGTTTGACCCATTCCCAGGGGGCGCCGGTTTCTTTATTGTAAATGTTGGCGGACACCCAGGGGAAGCGCGACGCTTTGATCAGCTCGATCAGGTTATCCTTCCCCAGGTCGAAATCGTGGTTGCCGGGAACCACGGCGTCATATTCCATCAGGTTCATGTATTCTATCACCGCCATTCCCTTTGACAGGGTTCCCACCAGGGTTCCCTGGAAAATATCTCCACCGTCGATCAGCAAGGTGGAAAAGCCCGCGTCCGCTCCTTCCTCGCGCACCTGTTTGATGATGGCGGCTGCGGAGGCGGCCCCGCCTAACAGCGGCGGAAATTCCGGGTTCAGGAATTCCGCTTTCTGCGGTACAATTCCCCCGTGAATGTCATTGGTAAAGAACACCGCCAGGCGGTAGGCATTATCGAATTCTCTCGCCAAAACGGCGGCGCAGAAAAATAAGCCGGCAGCTAAAAAAGTGTTGAATCGTTTCATTTCATTGCTCCCTGTTGATCAGGAAAAATATACGGGCAGGCGGGGAAGAGTGCAAGGGTTTCGTTTTGTAAGCTGAGAAATGATCAGACATCGACGAACGAGATCGCCGGGTAGCGGTTGCGGTAGTAATGCCCTTTGTAGCGCCGCAGTAGGTATTGCAGAGAAGAGCTTTCCCGGGCGCGCGTGATCAAAAACGCTGCAAAAATACTTTCCGCGCCGTGCTGTTCCACGATGTAATTGACGAATTCCGGGCTGATTTCTTCTGCGTACACAAACTGGCGAATCATTTCCGCTTCCTCTTCATCCAGATCTTGCCCTTTTTTCTTGAACCCGCTGACCACCGGGTTGAAGTCCCACATGGTTTCGATCCCCTCGCCGGAAACAAAAAAGACCGCGACGCCATTGGGTTTATCCGGAAGCCCCTCCAAATCTCCAAAATAAGAGATCGCCCCGGTGGAGGGCGGCTTGATCCCTAACTCCTTTGCCCTGGCTTTGCTGACGGCCCGGAAATACTCTTGTAGCGCCCGGTCTGCCTTGAGAATATCCGGGAAAATCGCCAGCGGCTTGCCGAAGCGTTCGATAAATATTCGCTGCTGGTAAGCGATGCTCTCTTTAGCCTTTTCCAGCAGGTCGGTTCGATAGCGATACATCACTGCCGGTATGGTTTGCATGAATTGGTTTTTAAGCGCGGCTAAATGCTGTTTGGGAAGGTCGCCCAAATCCGCCTGTCCGCCGGACCAGTACCAATCGCCTCTCCAGGGAACCAGGCTGCCATAAACATACTTCATCCTTTTGAAAAGACCGGTGTGCTCGTCGGTTCTAACCCGGTAGGGGCGGTCATTGAACACGTTCAC
>WYBG01000179.1 GCA_011526015.1 Deltaproteobacteria bacterium
GCTTTAGGGCTAACCGCACCAAAATTTATTATCTTGACCCCCTTTTTTATACTTTGGAGCAAAAAGGGGTTAAAGCTGTAAAGTATAAAAAAGTCACCATACGTCCTAAGAAGATTGAAGCCAATTCAGGCAGTACTTGTCAAAAGTCCAAATTGTTATGGATTCTGACTTAGATTCTGGCAGTACTAAATCACCATTAGAATCTACGGAAGAAAAAATTCAACACTCCTCTGAAACCTCTGATAGTTTGAAAGCTCTGGAAGATTACCAACAAGATTCAAAATCGATTGAAGGTTCAATAAATACTGGTGCTTTTATCCCGAAAGATATGACTGTAAAATTAGTCAGAGCTGATTCTGCGAATTTGGATTTTCTCCTCTCTACATTGTATTCACTGTGCCTAACATTTTTTGGACTATTTCTAGGTGCATGGTTAACTGATGCAAACAATTTTACAAATCTTGAAAAAACAGCAACAATAATTCTTGGATTACTTTCCGTTGTTTTAGTTGGAGTTTGGATTTCCCTTAAAGTTCGTCAGCAAAAGAGTAGCGTACTAATTCCATATAATACGTTTAAACATCTAATTAAAGAAGATAAGTGATTTGTTATTTTCACTAAATCTAATTTGAATTGTGAAATTAATTGTCTTACAACAGCCGTTGCAATAACCTAACCCGCCATTCCAGGCGACACAAGGGCTTAGGGCGGCTGGATTACCTGGCAAGTTTTGAGAGAAACCCCTGTGCACCTGAATGGCATTACGTTATCCTTTGTAAAAAGATGAGGTTAAAAATGACTAATACCATCAAACTTCTGGACGTGGTGGCGCTCACGGTTGATCTGCCAGAGTACAACCTCTGGCGCGGGCAAGTGGGCACAATTGAGGCTGCAAAAAAGGGACTTTATTATAGCAGACGTGGATTAACATAGAGGGACAACAACATGGAAATAACATTTAATCTCCCGGAGGAGCTTGCCAATCGTTTGCGCCCACTGGAAGATGAGCTCCCAAAAATTCTGGAATTGGGATTGCGAGAATTGAATGCAAGCGCCCAATCCGGTTACAAGGGCGCTGCAGAAGTACTGGAAGTTCTGGCAGCCCTGCCAACTCCCCAAGAAGTGCTGGCGTTACGCCCCTCTCCTGATTTGCAGGGTCGCATCACCGCCCTGCTGGAAAAGAATCGCGGGGAAGGTTTATCACCCGAAGAAAAAATCGAATGGGCGCAGTACGAATATTTGGAACATCTGGTGCGTCTCGCTAAGGCCAAAGCGGCGTTAAAGCTGAAAGAATCCTGAGAACCATGGCTTCTACTTATCAAAACAGGCCTCTTTTCACCGCCCTAATCATAATTGGAAAACGCATAATCCATAGATTTTTACCTGATTTCCAATACCCTCCACCCAATCCCCGGAATCTCCACCGACAACCGCCCGCCGGAAACGGCAATTTCCTCCCCGCTCCACAAATCCCGCACCCTCCCGATCCCGTAAAACCCCGGCAGTTCCAGCTCGATGGTCTGCGGCTGCTCGCTCTTGTTCAACGCGATCAGAATCCGCTGGTTGAAATCCGAGCGCAGGTAGGCGAAACAGTTCTGATCCGCATAGAGGGCTTGAAAATCGCCGTAGCGCAGGGTGGAGTGTTCCCGGCGTAGTTTTACCAGGCGGCTTACCTCCCGGAACATCTTCCGCTCTGCCGGTGTCAGTTGCTCGCCAAAGCGCATCACCCGGCGGTTATCCGGGTCTGCCGCGCCGGTCATGCCGATCTCGTCCCCGTAATACAGGGTGGGCAGGCCGGGAATGGTGAGCAGGTAAGCGAGATAGAGCCTGGCTTTTTCATAGCTTTCTTTGCGATCCACCTGCGGGGGATTGCTCCAGCCGATCTCCGCGGCGTCGCCGTCGCTCAAGGAAATGTCCCCATCGGCGTAAGCCATGTAGCGCACCTGGTCGTGGCTGTCCATCAGGTTGCCCATGCGGTGAGCCATGCCGTACACCGCAACGGTTTTGCGCAATTCCTCCGCCAGGATGGAAAAATCCGCCTCCGGGGTGAGAAAAACGTGGCGGGCGGTGAAAAAGAGGTTGAAATTGAACTGCGCGTCCAACTGCCCGTTATTCACGTAGGAGCTAATCAGATCGTAGCTGCCGAAGGTTTCCCCGATCTGGAAGGTTTTCCGGTTGCCGGGAACATCCACCTGCTGCTTGATCTTGCGGGTCAATTCCCGCCAGAATTCGTTGGGAATGTGCTTCACCGCGTCGTGGCGGAAACCGTCCAGGCCGCCCTCTTTCAGCCACCATACCGCGTTGTCGGTCATGGCTTGCAGCGCCGCCGGGGAGCTTAGATAATCGAAAGAGGGCAGAAACGGCTCGAACCAGGTGGTGAGGCGGTATTCATCCCAAAAGCGGATGTTTTTGCGCCCGTCGGGAAGGTCTAAAGTGCCGTACCAGTCGCGGTGCTGCTGAAAAAAGGGATGATCTATATGGGTGTGGTTGGCCACGAAATCTAGCAGCACCCTCATCCCCCGGCGATGGGCTTCGGCGACCAGTTTTTGGAGCAGCTCCATGCTGCCGAAGCGCTCATCCACTTTCTGGTGATGGATCGGCCAGTAGCCGTGGTAGGCGGAGAAATAGCGGTGCGGTTCCGGCCATTCCCGGTAGGCGTTGGGGGTATTTTGATTGACCGGGGAAATCCACAGCACGTTTACCCCCAGGGAATCGAAATAGCCTTCTTGCAGTTTGTCGAGAATCCCCTGCAAATCCCCGCCCATGAAATTGGCCTTCGGAGAAAGCTCCGGGTGCTGCACCGGGCGGGTATTGGCGGGATCGCCGTCGAAAAAGCGGTCGATCATAATGGAATACATCACCGCGTCATCCCACCCCGGAGTCTCCCCTGCCCTGCCGGCCGGCTGCCCGTTGATGAGTTGCACGGTTTGCAGGGGGGTGTTCAGCCCCTCGCGGGACGCTCCGACCCGCAGCGCCCTCTCGCCGAAGAGACGATAGTTTTCCAGGGCGATAGTGATGCGGTTGCCGCGGATCTGAATCCGCTCCCCGGAAAGCATTTCATTATCCAACAGAGCAATCAGGTGCTCCTTTGCAAGCGGCTCCGGCCGGTTTTCCTGTTCGTACATAAAAAACAACTGGGTTTCGGAAGGGGTAATTTCCGCGTTCAGGAGATGCAAAAACGCTTTGCCGGCGCGCCGCGGGGCAATGGTAATCACGGAATTGAAACTGCCGAAAGGATTGGCGATTTTGTCGGGATTTTCCGGGTCGAGGATTTCATCCCCATCGGCAAAAAACTTATATTCATAGCGCCCCGGTTCCAGGGGAATCTGAATCTCATAGACCCCGTCGCCGTCTTCATCGCGCAAGGGCAGGCTGTTGCGGTTCCAACTGTTGAAGGAGCCGAACAGGGTAAGCTGCCGGGGCGCTTGTGCGGGACGGTAGCGGAAGGTGAAGGTCTGCCGGATTTCCGCGCTCACCGGCAGGTGATACGGCCTTCCTTTATAGGTGAATCCTAACAACGCCATCCCCTCGAATTCGGGATCGGCCCTGAGCAGCAGGATTTGGTTCTCCCGCTGGTAGCGGGTTTGCAGGCGCGGATGGGGCAGAAATTCCAGGTCGTAATCCTCGGCATAAAAAAGATCGCTGACCCGCACGGTGTCGGTTTGCCCGGAGATGAGCGCGAGCGGGGGAATAAGGTCGCGGATGGGCGCGGGCGTGCGCGACTGGCACGAGATAACGATAAAAGCGCAGCAAAAACACGCCATTAATACGCGGAACGGGTGCATGGGGATAGCTCTCATTTAAGTTGTAAGCGCGTTGTTACGAGCGGTGAGCTTGTGAAACAGGTATAAGGCCGCCAGGGCGACCGGCAGGGTGACCAGCGCCCAGGAAAAAGGCATTGGGGAGATATAATCCAGGTCAACGCCGCGGATCTGCGGCGAGCGGTACAAGATCCAGAGAACCAGGAAATTGTTGCTAAAGTGCGCCGCCATTGCCGGAAGAAGGCTCTGGCTGCGATAGTAAAAATAGCCGAACAGAATCCCTAACAGGGTTAGAGACAGCAGTCCCAACGGCTGCATGTGGTAGAGACCGAAAACAATTCCCACGATCCAGACGCTTTTGCCTTTCAAAGTGCGCTCGAAGGTGCGCTGGGCATAGCCGCGGAAAAAGATTTCTTCGCATATTCCCGGGGTAACGGCCACCACCACTACCAGCCAGAGAAATTCGGGGAAGGAATAGGCCGTAAAAAGCTCGGCGTTGATTTTGAAAAGAACCTCGGGAATTTCCAACTGCCGGATGAGCTGAGAGGTAAGGTATTCGCTGAAGGGAATCACCGCCAGCGTGGCGATAACTGCCAGCAAAATCTCGCCCGCCGAACATCCCCGCAGCCGAATATATTCCCGCACCTGCCGGGTATGCCATTTTTTCACCAGCCACCAGGTGGGATAGAGCATAAACAGGTATTGGGAAACCAGCAAGGCAATGCGGATGGGTTCCGCGTAGAGCCTTATGAGCGCAACCAGCCTTTCCGAAAAGTTGCCGCTGATCTCCGCCCCCGGCGATGCGGATGCAGCGATCAGAATGCCGAGGAGCGCGAGAATGGTTTGCGCGTTGAAATACAGCACCCCGATTCCCAACAAACCCAATACCGCCGCCGCCGGAAGGCTTCGTCCTTTGGTTTCCCAGCTTCCGTCATAGACCGGGGAGGGCTGGCTGCCGGTGCCCTGTTCCGGGGTTGTTTCATGGATTTCCATTGCTGCTTTCCGATTCGCCATTCATTAGAGGTTGCGGAGCCGGCGATTGCGCAAACTCCCCCTTGCGCGCCCGCAAATCGAAGTACATGATCGCCACGAACAGGGGAACGACCATCGCGGTCAAAATATAGCTGATATAAATCAATATGCCAAGTCCCACCCCCAGGGAATCGAATAACCGGTAAACGATATCCGGGTCCGGTTGCCCGCCGGACATGGAGCCGAGCAGGGCAAAATAGTTCTTGAAAAATCCCCACAGGGCCACAAAGCTGAGCGGGGTGGTAACCAGGGTGATGGCAAATTGGGTAATGAGGTACAACAGCAGCCCGATGCCGAAGGTTCGCCACCACCACCCTTTCACCAGAAAGGAGCTGCGGCGGAATGATTCCATGACCCCGGCGCCTTCCCAGGCGATGGCCGGGAGGGCAAAAATCCAGCGCACCCAGAAATAAACCGCCGCGCAGATGCCGAGCAGCAGCGCTATTACCCCGATTCCTTTCATGGCAGAGGAATCCGCAACAACGGCGGCGATCAATATCAGGTAAGCGACGAGAATGATCCCGACCAGCGCCAGGAAAACTAAAAAACCCTGGCCCCAGGTTCGCGCAAGGCGCACGCTGAATACCTGCCGCAGCGCTTCCTGCCAGGTTATCGGCCGGCCGTTCATTTCGCTGCATCCCACTATGGTTACGCCCAGGGTAGCCGCCAGGTAGGCCATCAGCAGCAGTAAAATTACAACCAGATAAACGCCCAGCGCTGCGAACAGGCGGGCCATCTCCGCCGTGGCCGCGGCGCGGCCGGCAGCCCGGTCGCGCAGGAATTCCGCCAGTGAAGAAAAAAGCGCCTCCAATCCATAAATGGAGATCAGCGCCGCGGGCAGGATGATGATTGCCGCAAGAATAAGGTTGCGCAACGCGGTTTTGCCGAGCAGCTTGAACAGGGCGTCGAACATATCGCCTAAGCTCATCGGGGTAATTGGCTGGTTCATCGCCTCTCCTTATTTATCTACGAAGTTTTATTTTTCAAAGTAGATATTTGTTACCGTGCACTTTTTTAAAAACAGCGAATTTAGCGTAATTTGTCATGCCCGAATGTAGTAATCGGGCATCCACAGGCTTGATTTTTCCTGGATTCCCGCTAAAGCTTGTCCCCGCAGGTATTAAGCGGGGAACATGCGGGAATGACAAAAGTGCACGGTAGTGAAAGTAGAGATTGCATACCGAACTCAGGTTATGAGATAAAATCGCCGGGGATTCTCTCAGCAATTCCAACATTTCCACGTCATCCCTCAACCGTGGTAAGTATGCGCTTAATCGTGGTTGAGATGAAAGCGCAAAACTCAGCAACCAACTCGTTCCAAAACTCCTGTTTTGGAACGCAATAATCGTGGAAACTCTGTTTCCGGCCACAAAAAGCGCAGA
>WYBG01000180.1 GCA_011526015.1 Deltaproteobacteria bacterium
ATTATCTTGAACCCCTTTTTTATACTTTGGAGCAAAAAGGGGTTAAAGCTGTAAAGTATAAAAAAGTCACCATACGTCCTAAGAAGATTGAAGACAATTCAGGCAGTACTTGTCAAAAGTCCAAAATTCATGTGGATACTTTTTAACATATCACCCCTGACGGGGTTCAATGATGGGAAATGAACCTGATTAGCTATAAACATAACACCCCTGACGGGGTTAAGACCGTACAAACTGTTCCAAAAAACCGCGTAGCGGTGAAATGTTTATAGCAAACCGACCCATTAAAAAGCAATTTAACTCCGTAGGAGTGACATGTTAACCTGTTCTTTAAAAAGTGGGCGGATAATAAAAAAGTGTCAGTGAGGAGAATAGCATGTTACAAGGCATTATCGAGAAGATTTCCGGTCCTTTGGTTGTGGCGAGCAATATGCAGGAGGCGCGGATGTACGATGTGGCGCGGGTGGGAGAAAAGAAACTGATTGGGGAAATTATCGAGCTGCATGGCGAACGCGCCTACATCCAGGTGTACGAAGAAACCGGCGGCGTTGGGCCCGGCGAGCCGGTCGTCAGCCTGGGGCAGCCGTTAAGCGTGGTTTTGGGGCCGGGATTAATCGGTTCGATTTATGACGGCATCCAGCGCCCCTTGAATTTGATACGGGAAAAATTTGGCGATTTTATTTCCCGCGGCGTGACCGCCCCGCGGCTGGATCATGATCGCAAATGGCAGTTTATTCCCAACGTAAAAAAAGGGGATAAAGTACAGGCAGGAGATATATTGGGAGAAGTAGAAGAAACCTCTTTAATTACCCATAAAATTTTGATTCCTCCTCGAATTACCGAAGGAGAAATCATCCGCATTACGGAAGGCGAATATACCATTGACGAGCCGGTAGCGGAAATTCGCGGGAAAAATGGCAGCGAAAAGATTACCCTGGTTCAGGAGTGGCCGGTGCGCCAGCCCCGCCCCTATCGCAAACGCCTCGATCCTGATGTGCCTTTGGTAATCGGCCAGCGGGTTATCGATACCTTCTTCCCCTTGCTGAAGGGTGGAACTGCCTGCGTGCCGGGACCCTTTGGAAGCGGCAAAACCGTGGTGCAGCATCAAATTGCCAAATGGGCGGATGCGGAAGTGATCGTGTACATTGGCTGCGGGGAGCGGGGCAACGAAATGACCGACGTGCTTCAGGAATTTCCCAAACTCTTAGACCCAAATTCCGGCAAGCCTTTGATGGAACGCACCATTCTCATCGCCAATACCTCCAATATGCCGGTGGCGGCGCGGGAAGCCTCCGTCTATACCGGTATTACCCTGGCGGAATATTACCGGGATATGGGCTACCAGGTGGCGGTGATGGCGGACTCCACCTCGCGCTGGGCGGAAGCGCTGCGGGAGATCAGCGGGCGGCTGGAAGAAATGCCCGGGGAAGAGGGCTACCCGGCTTACCTGGGCTCGCGCCTGGCAGAATTTTATGAACGCGGGGGAGTGGTTGAATGCCAGAGTTCTCAAAATCGAAAAGGGTCTATTTCCATTATCGGGGCGGTATCGCCGCCGGGAGGCGACCTCTCCGATCCGGTGGTGCAGGGAACCCTGCGGGTAGTCAAAGCATTCTGGAGTCTCGATGACCGCCTGGCTTACGAGCGGCATTTCCCGGCCATCAACTGGTTAACCAGTTATTCATTGTACGACACCACATTCGATGAATATTTACGCCGGGAGATGAATGAAACGGGCGTTGCAGATCGAAAACTGGCGATTCGCCTTTTAGAGGAAGAAGCCGAGTTAAAAGAGATCGTTCGCTTAGTGGGGCTGGAAGCGCTTTCCACCGGCCAGCGCCTCACCCTGCGCACCGCCCAATCCATCCGCGAAGACGTGCTGCATCAAAACGCCTATCACGAAGTGGATACCTATACTTCATTGGAGAAGCAATTCCTGCTTTTGCGAACAGTGATACATTTCTACGAAGAAGCCAAAAAAACCGTTGACGCCGGAATCGAAGAAGAACAAATATTCCGTTTGCCGGTGTTAGAGAACATTGCCCGCGCCAAATTCATACCGGAGAAAGAATTAGAGCAATATAAGACGCTGCAAGAGCAGATAACCAAAGAGCTTCAGCAGTTGTATAAACCGGTTGAAGCTACGTAAGTTGAACAAAATGAAAACCCGTGAACAATTTTCTTCCTCTTATTGCATCAGCGCAATTCCGGAGGTCTAAAATGATTGCAATATTGCAAGCCGTCTCCCGGTTTTATATCTGTTAATCCTTTATTTTCATAAGCTTATAAAGTCAACCATAATTGGCCTCATATTTGAACATTTTCATGATGGAGAGAAAACTTTATTATGGAAAATCAAAAAGTAAACTTACGAACAGAGAAACAAGACAGGGCCAGGACAGGGCTGCAAAGATGTCACGAGGTTGTGAAAAGGAAAGAAGAGAAAATCGCCGCCTGGGTGGAAATTGACGCCGATTTATGCAAAGAGTGCGGTTTGTGTGTCGAGGCATGCCCTGTGGGAGTTTTGAAGATTTCTACGAACCTGAATAAAATGGGCTATCACCCGGTGGAATATACCGGCGAAGGCTGTACCGGCTGCGGAATTTGCTTTTACGTATGCCCGGAGCCGGGAACATTTATTGTTCACAAACCCGTCAAGGCCAAAGCATTGACTTAAGGGGAGTGAAAATCATGTCTAAACTTTTTATAAAAGGAAATGAAGCGGTGATCAAAGGCGCGGTTCTTGCCGGTTGCCGGGCTTTTTACGGGTATCCCATCACACCGGCCAGCGAAATTGCCGAAGCAGCGGCAAAGTATTTTCCGCAAGTTGGAAGCACTTTTCTACAGGGAGAGAGCGAGGTGGCTTCCATCAACATGGTTTATGGAGCGGCTTCTGCGGGACAAAGAGCGATGACCGCTTCTTCCGGTCCCGGAATTAGTTTAAAACAGGAAGGCATCTCTTACTCCGCCGGCGCCGAGCTTCCCCTGGTGGTGATTGATGTAATGCGCGGCGGTCCCGGATTGGGGAATATTGCCCCGGAGCAGGGAGATTACAATCAAATCGTCAAAGGGGGCGGGCACGGCAATTATAAACTGATTGTTCTGGCGCCCAATTGCGCCCAGGAAATGTGCGACCTGACCATGCTGGCTTTTGAACTGGCTGATAGATACCGTATTCCGGTGGTGGTATTGACGGACGGTTTTGTGGGGCAAATGATGGAGCCGGTGGAACTCCCGGAACCCGTCACTGAATTTCCCCAAAAAACCTGGATTGTCGATGGAACGGCGAAAACCTCCCGGAACCTCATCTCTTCAATCGAATTAGAACCGGAAGATTTGGAAAAGCACAATCTCAAACTACAAGAAAAATATAAAAAAATTAGCAAAGCCGAAGTGCGATATGAAGAAATACAGACTGATGATGCGGAACTCATTCTAATGGGCTATGGAATCGTATCGCGGGTGTTACAATCCGTAGTGGAAGAAGCCCGTTCCCGGGGGTTACGCGCCGGTTTGCTGCGGCCAATTACCTTGTGGCCCTTCCCGGCCAAAAGGATTCAAGAATTGTCCGGCGCCGCAAAGTTGTTCTTTGTTTCGGAAATGAGCAACGGGCAAATGGTGGATGATGTGCGCCTGGCGCTGGAGGGAAGACGGCCGACCCGGTTTTACGGTCGCATGGGCGGCGTTGTACCGACGACCGGGGAAATTTTAGAACAGGTGAAGAAAATATTTCACGAGTTACGCACCTGACCAAATTAAGAGAGATAGAGCGATGAGAAAAGATATTCTGCAAAAGCCAAAATCATTTTACGATACTTTTTTCCGAAAGCCCGGCGCAAACCCGCAAAGCACCCATTATTGCCCCGGCTGCGGACACGGGGTAATCCATAAATTGATTGCCGAGGCCATGGATGACTTTGGCATTCAGGAAAGAACGATTATGATCAGCCCGGTGGGGTGTTCGGTTTTCGCCTATTACTATTTTGACTGCGGAAACGTGCAGGCGGCGCACGGCAGGGCGCCGGCGATTGCCACGGGCCTCAAGCGGGCGCTCCCGGATTCCATTGTGATCAGTTACCAGGGCGACGGGGATTTGGCCGGCATCGGGGGAAACAATATTTTGCAGGCGGCGAATCGCGGGGAGAATATAACCGTCATTTTTGTGAATAACGCCATTTACGGGATGACCGGCGCTCAAATGGCGCCAACAACCCTGGTCGGTCAAAAAACCACCACAACCCCCCTGGGGCGCAGTGTGGAAAACGAGGGATACCCGCTTCGCATGAGCGAGTTATTGGCCACCCTAAAAGCGCCGGTTTATATCGAGCGGGTGGCCATCACCGACGCCAAACATGTGATGCAGGCGCGGAAAGCCATCCGTAAAGCAATCCAAAATCAGATTGAAGGCAGGGGATTTTCCATGGTGGAAGCCCTGTCTCCCTGTCCCACCGGCTGGGGCGTGACGCCCTGCGAAGCGAAAAAATGGGTGGCGGAAGTGATGGCTGAATATTTTAAGCTGGGTGTTTATAAAGACAAAAACGGAACGCCGCAAAATGGAGAATCGCCTCCGCCAGGAGCGAAAAGGGAAATAGTAACGACAAAAAAAGAGATTTTGGCGCTATTGGGCGCTAAAGAAGAGGCGACCGACCATAAATTTACTCAACTGCAAGCCGGGGAAAACTACCAAAATCCGCGGATCAAGATTGCCGGATTTGGGGGCCAGGGTGTCCTGTTGCTTGGCCGGCTCCTGTCGGAAGCCGCCATGTTGTCGGACTACCACACCACCTGGCTGCCTTCTTACGGTCCGGAAATGCGCGGCGGAACGGCGCACTGCCATGTGAATATTTCCAATAAACGGATCGGTTCGCCGCTGGTGTCGGAAGCGGACGTATTATTTGCCATGAACCTCCCTTCCTTAGATAAATTCGAAAATGAAGTTCGCAAAGGCGGGGTGATTTTCGTGAATAGTTCTCTAATCCAGCGCAGAGTGAAACGTAAGGATGTGGAGGCGGTTTATGTTCCGGCAACCGGAATTGCCGATAACCTGGGTCAAACAAAATCCGCCAATATGGTGATGCTGGGCGCTTATGCCGGATACACCGGATTGTTGTCGCTGAAAAGCATTTTAGCTGCCGCGGAAAGCGTGGTTAAGCGAAAGGAATTTAAAAAAGTTAATGAAAAGGCAATCAAGACGGGAATGGAGTTTGTCAGAAATCGGAAGGTGAAAAGGTCTGAAAGCGTTGTCGAGTTACATTGAAGCCCGACCAACGCTAATTATTTTAATAAATTAAATTAACTCAACCTTAACATAGGAGGCATTATCATGCCACGGGTAAAACATGAACCTTTCCGGGAAATAGCAGAATTTCGTCGTCGCTTGAATAATTTATTCGAGTCTTTTTTCGAAAGTGAGCCGATGAGTCTGCCGAAAGAACCATTCGCCCCATCTTGCGATGTGGAGGAAAATCCCGAAGCGTTGATCGTGAGGATGGATATCCCCGGAATTGATGAAAAGGATATTTCGGTGCGGGTTTCCGGCGATTACTTGATTGTCAAAGGAGCGCGGGAAATCGACAAGGATGCTAAGGACAAACATTTTCACCACACCGAAAGGTTCTACGGAATGTTTGAACGAATCATACCTCTCCATGTGGCGGTGGATACCGATAACATCAAAGCGGAATATCACAGAGGTGTGTTGGAAATTTACCTGCCCAGGAAAGAAGGAAAAGCAGAACATAAAGAAATTCCGGTTCAGGTTAAATAATTTTAATCCTGCATATAAACTCAGTCAACTTCCGGGGGAATGTTTATGATTCCATTACCTCGGGGAATAGGATTATAATAGTAGTGCTGCGGGAGCCATTGAAATACATGTTAAAAAGGCAAAAACTAATTTTACAAAAAATCAAGGTGTTTTTTTGAAGGGAATGATCATTCCATGCAATGAAAACAATACTCGATGTCCCCGAACATGAAAAAGTTAAAATTATAGAAATTACAGGCGGAAAGGGTTTTCGACAAAACCTTTCTCACCTGGGCATCGGAGAAGGTTCTATATTAACGGTAATACGCAATGCCCCGTTTTCCGGCCCGTTACTGCTTGAATGTAATGGAGCAAATATTAGTGTCGGAAAAGGTATTGCTGCAAGAATTAAGGTAAAAGAATTCAAATGAAAATTGTTATGGCAGGTCAGCCCAATTCCGGGAAAAGTACGATCTTTAATGCCGTTGCCGGCTACAGGTCGGTTACGGCAAATTTTCCGGGCGCCACTGTAACTTATACCAGCAGTATGGTTCGCCTGAACAGGAAGGTGGCGGAATTAGTGGATCTGCCGGGCTGCTACTCGCTCTCATCCACCAATGAAGCCGAACTGGAAATCCGCAAGATTCTCCTTACCCAAAGCGTTGACTCTATCATCAATGTTGTGGATGCTTCTCAATTAGGACGGGGGCTAACGCTTACTTTGGAATTGATGGAGTTGGATATTCCCCTGGTGCTCTGTTTGAATATGATGGATGAAGCTGCCCGGAAGGGAATTCATATTGATATTATCAAACTTTCCGAACTGCTTGGAATTCCAATAGAACCCGTTGTTGCAACCAAAAATATCGGTGTACGAAAACTGTTTACTACCGCCGCAAAGGTTAGCGGGCGGAAAATGCAACATCGCCAAAAGCATTTGATTTGCCAGAGGGATGTAGAAGAAATGATTTTAGAGCTGAGCACGGCAATAAAGGCTAATGGATCAAACAACAATACTGTTACCCCGCGATTCCTGGCAATCAAGCTGTTAGAAGAAGATGACTATTTTATTGATCGGGTGCGCCAAAGCAATGGAAGCTTGCTTCTGCAAAAAGCCCAACAATTGAGAAAGCAACTTGCCGAAAACCGCGGCAGATCCCCCGATACGGTAATGGCAATGGAACGCAGCGCCGCGGCGATGGAAATTTTTCGCCGGGTAACCGCGATCCGCCACCCAAAAAGAGACTGGCGGGAGGGACTGGATAACATCATAATGCATAAAATCTGGGGATATGTCATTATGATGATGATTCTGGTGGGGTTTTTTTATTCTGTTTTTGGCGTTGGCGCTTTTATCGAGACCCCGCTGCTTGAAGTCTTTGAAAAGCTCGAGACTTATCTCGGAAAACTTCTCGGAACCGAAGGAATTCTATTTGCCATATTAAAAAGCGGTCTTTATGGTGTCAGCGGAGGAGTTGCTATTGTATTGCCCTATCTCATACCTTTTCTGATCGGTTTGACGATTTTGGAAGACCTTGGTTATCTTCCGCGCGCCGCTTTTCTGATGGATGCCTTTATGCACCGGATTGGTCTGCACGGTACCGCTATTATCCCTGCAGTGCTGGGGTACGGCTGCAGCGTCCCGGCTGTGATGGCCACCAGAATTCTGCCCGACAGGCGGGATAAAATTATTGCAGCAGTTGTAGCAACGCTGATTCCATGTTCAGCAAGGAGTGTGGTTATCCTTGGACTTGCGGCTTATTATCTCGGCGCAGGGGCGGCGCTGTTTGTGTACCTGCTGAACATCGTTGTAATTGCTTTAACCGGGCGGGCGCTTTCCGCTTTAATGCCGGGTGTATCGCCGGGAATGATCATGGAAGTGCCGCGCTATCAATGCCCCGGCGCAAATGCAGTTCTAAAGAAAGTCTGGTTCCGAATACGTGAGTTTGTGATCATTGCCTGGCCGCTGTTGATTGCCGGCAGCATTATCCTGGGCATTGTTGAATATTATCAATGGGATTCTTTGGTAAACAAGCTTCTTTTTCCCCTTACCTGGGCATTGGGGCTGCCTGCCGTGCTCGGCACAACATTGATTTTCGGCATTCTGCGTAAAGAACTGTCTTTGATCATGCTGATGCAGGCCCTGGGAACCACCCAGGTTCTTACAGTGATGACGCCCGCTCAAATTATGGTTTTCACCATTTTTATTACCTTCTACATCCCCTGTGTGGCAACCATAGCAGTTTTAATAAAAGAATTGGGCCGGCGCTGGGCCGGCGCAGTTGTGGGAATTACCCTGGTTTTAGCGATGGTATTAGCGTTAGCTGCCAGGCTGGTTTTTTTAATGATATGAAAACAAAAAAGGCATAATGCCGGAGGCGGCATGTTTGATAAATCGAGCATCGAAAATTATGTAGCCGATATTCTATGCTCCCTGCCGCCGCATGTTTTGCTGGTGGCGGCGGCGAAGACCAGAACGCCGGAAGAAGTTCAGGCGGCGATTCGCGCCGGGATTAAAATTATCGGCTATAATTATGTTCAGGAAGCCGAACGAATGCGCCGGGTAATTGGCGATGCGGTGGAATGGCACATGATTGGGCATTTGCAGCGCAATAAAGTGAATAAGGCAGTTAGTCTTTTTGACATGATTGAGACGCTTGATTCTGAGCAACTGGCAGAATTAGTGGATAAACGGTGTGCGCTGGAAGGCAAGATCATGCCGGTTCTGGTGGAAATCAATAGCGGCGAAGAATCTAATAAAACCGGGGTGCTGCCGGATGATGTGGATGCACTGGTTCGAGAAATAAGCGGGTTATCTCATATACGGATCCAGGGATTGATGACCATGGGACCGCGTTTTGGGAATCCGGAAGACGCCCGCCCTTATTTTAAGGCGACAAAGGCTGCATTTGATCGCCTGAGTAAAGCCAATATCCCCAATGTGGAGATGCGCTACCTTTCCATGGGGATGAGCAACAGCTACCGGATTGCTATTGAGGAGGGCGCTAATATCGTTCGCATTGGCACTAAACTTTTTGGAGAAAGACCGGCATAATTCATTCAATATAATTTTGCCACACTCAGAAAGGAGATGAGCAAATGATAGCCTTTGGACCGGTTCCATCAAGGCGGTTGGGCCGCAGCCTGGGAATTAATAACATTCCGCCAAAGGTTTGCACTTATTCCTGCGTGTATTGCCAGGTGGGGCGCACCAATCAACTGCAAATTAAACGCCAGGCATTTTATGACCCGGAGGATATTTTAAAAGAGGTGAAAGAGAAAGTGCAAAAGACCGCAGAAACCGGGGAAGCTATTGATTATCTCACCTTTGTGCCCGATGGCGAACCGACCCTGGATATCTTTCTGGGAAGTGAGATAGCGCTTTTGAAACCGCTGAGTATTAAAATTGCCGTAATTACCAATTCTTCGTTAATCTGGCGGCAGGATGTGCGAGAAGATCTCCTAAAAGCAGATTGGGTTAGTTTGAAGGTTGACGCCATTGAAGAAGAAACCTGGCGAAAAATTAACCGCCCCCATGGCGATTTGAAATTAAACGCCATTATGAACGAAATGCTTGAGTTCGCCGAAACATATCGGGGAGAATTGGTTACCGAATCTATGTTCGTTAAAGGATTGAATGACAGTGATTCTCAAATTAAGGGAATCGCAGATTTTCTGACCCGCCTGAAACCGGCGGCAGCTTACCTTGCCATTCCCACCCGCCCCCCGGCAGAAAAATGGGTTGAGCCGCCGAATGAGGAAAT
The DNA here is from genome assembly GCA_011526015.1 of Deltaproteobacteria bacterium. Taxonomy (GTDB): domain Bacteria; phylum Calditrichota; class Calditrichia; order RBG-13-44-9; family J075; genus JABWBP01. Next base: position 9,508 of record WYBG01000180.1, read on the forward strand.
ATTTAACCGGGCTTACCATATTATTAATGAAAAATTAGAGCGCGTGGAATATTTGATCGGCTATGAAGGAAACAATTTTGCGTTTACCGGCAATGTCGAAGAAGATTTGCTGAACGTTACCGCCGTTCATCCCATGCGGGAAGAAGCGGTGCAAAAGCTGCTGGCAAAAGCCAACGCCGGCTGGCCGGTTGTGCAGCAATTGATAGCGGAAAACCGGCTTGTTAAAATTGAGTATGAAGGAAAGCGTTTTTTTGTGAGGAAATTTTCGAAAACAGGTTAGTCTTTCCTTAAACCGCAACTGCAAACTTGTGCTATCGCACCTCAACCCTCCTCACAAAAACAAGGTTTAAATTAGCCCATCCATACCAAAACAACAGACAAAAATCCATCCTTTCATCACCCAATGTTCAATGGGGCCTGTATAGAATCCTTTTGAAAGCACTGTATTGCCACTTATATTTATTGGAATGCAAAGGTGAATAATGGGAAAATTGAATATTTCCCGGCAAGATATCATTGCCCCGGATGGCATTATCGTTATTGATCGGGATAAAAAAGTTATTGCCTTTAACGAAGCGGCGCAACGAATTACCGGTTTTGTTGAAAAGGAAATCATCTTTCAGGATTACCGGCTTCTCTTTAGGGAATCCCCCTCCGATGGCAGTTACATTGAAGACGCCTTAACCAAAAGAAAATCTTATTCCAACCTCTCCATTGATCTCACCAATTCCAAAGGTCAGAATTTCAACGTTCTGGTGTCTATCACTCCGTTAAAACCCCCCGGAAAACCAATCGTCGGTGTTGTTTTTGTTTTTCGCAACACCCGGGAAATGGCTTCTATGGTGCAATCGCTGCGCGAGAAGACACTGGAAATATTAAACGAAAGAAACCGATTGCAAGCCATTTTCAATAGCAGGGTGGAAGGCACTTTTACGATTGATAAAGAGTGGAAAATTACTTCCTTTAATGCTTCTGCCGAACGGATTACCGGCTATTCTTCCGAAGAAGCTGTGGGAAAACATTGTTGGGAAATTTTTCAATCCAAAGTTTGTCGTAACGGCTGCCATATGGAATGCACCATGCGCGAGCAAAAAGCGATGCTGAATCATGAATTGCTCATTATTCATAAGGATGGCCGGCGGGTGCCGATTCGGGTAAATTCCGCCCCGATGTTTGACGCCGGCGGGGAACAAATCGGGGGAGTGGAGACATTTCAAAACATATCCGACATCAAGAACCTGACCTCCCACCTGGAAGAGCGCTACCGCTTCGAAAATATTATCGGTCGCAGCAAGTCGATACAAAAAATTTATGGGTTGATAGAGAACGTCTGCCAGACCGATAGCACGGTATTAATTACCGGGGAAAGCGGCACCGGAAAAGAGTTGGTGGCAAGAGCGATTCACCTCAACAGTGAACGCAAATTGGGACCTTTCATGGCTGTCAATTGCAGCGCCTTTGTAGAGAGCCTTTTGGAGAGTGAATTATTCGGCCACGAAAAAGGTGCTTTTACCGGCGCCATTCGCAGCAAACCGGGGCGTTTTGAATTAGCCCACAAGGGAACGCTTTTTTTAGACGAAATCGGCGATCTTTCCCCGGCGGTACAGGTGAAATTGCTGCGGGTTTTGGAAACCCGCCAGTTTGAAAGAGTGGGCGGCACCAAACCGTTACAGGTGGATGTACGCATTATTGCCGCGACAAATAAAAATATGGAAGAAGAGGTTGGATCGGGGCGATTCAGAGAAGACCTGTATTACCGTCTAAATGTAATCAATATCCATCTGCCGCCCCTGCGGGAACGGATGGAAGACCTTCCTTTACTGGTAGAGCATTTCCTGGAAAAATTTCGCCAGAAATTTCAAAAACAAATCAAGGGGATTTCGCCCGCCGCATTTCACCTGCTTCAGAAATATCACTGGCCGGGAAATATTCGTTCATTGGAAAATGCCCTGGAGCATGCCTTTGTCTTATGCCATGAGGAGATCATTCAAACCGAACATCTTCCGGAACGCTTATGGGAGAATTTTGATCAAGAGGAAATCTGCAACGAAACGGCAGCAGGGGATGATCCGGTAAAGCAGGCTGAAAAATTGCATATCCAAAACACCCTGGCAAAATTCGGCGGGCATCGCGGTAAAGCTGCGGAAGCATTGGGGATTGACAAGAGCACCCTGTGGAGAAAAATGAAGAGGTACGGTTTAGCTTAAGTAAAAAGGTAAAAGTAAAAAGAGCGGGCCCCGCCACGAAGTGGCTCCTTTGGAGGAATGCCGGGGTAAAGGTGTATTCTTACGGTTCGCTTTTTGAAAACTGCATTCAAAAATAAGCGAACCGTCAGGGTTGCTGATTTAATTACTTCCCGATTTTAGAATTTTGGCATTATCTTTGATGTATTTGGGTCAAAGTCGAACTAAACTGGCATAAACATGAAACCTCCACCCTATACTCCGGAATTGGAAGAGC
>WYBG01000181.1 GCA_011526015.1 Deltaproteobacteria bacterium
ACTATAGGTGAGTTACACTTGCTCACTCAGGCTTGGCATAGTTTCATTTTCAAAATTTCGGCGACAAATTCTTTGATGTATTCGTCCACATCTTCGGCAATGCTCATAAAGATATCCAAAACTTCTTGCAGATCGATGGATTCCAACCGGCGGAGCACCGGCGAGGCGTTATAGAAGCGGTTTTCATCATCTACCCCGGCGTACCACAGGGAATTGCTGCTCTTCCACTCGACTACCTTTTCTTCCCATTTCCTGTCGAAATAGAATTGGAATCGCACGATGGCGCGGCTGTCGCGGTGCTCCCAAATATAGAGTTCGGAATCGCAGTTCTCGCTGGCAAACCAGCGGAACCGCAACGCCGGGTCATCCTGTCGCACGGTTCTGATTTCATACATGGGCCGACTCCCTTTGGCGCGCTGCCTTGATGATTGAAGAATGACGATTGCTATTCCCGATGTTGCATTACAGAAAAACGTCAGGGAAATTGCCGGAAAGAATCATTTGTCAATGAGGAATCGCGAATGCAAACTCTTCAACTAAACGGAGGGATTATAATCAGGAGCGAGGGCAGCTCTCAATGAGGGGCGTCACATTGGATATTCAGCCCTGAAGAATACCTGTGAAACATTTGCCATATAAGTGTTTCACGCAGGTATGAAAAAAATTTTTTCGCGTTATTTTAGCCTTTTTTCTTGATATAAGCGGCTTCTGGCCAAAAGGTATTCTTCAGGGCTGTTGGATATTACAGACAATTGCTTTATAATAGACAAGACAGTATATTGGGGTAAAATAAAAAGTGGAGTGATTTTGAGCCCGAGGGTATTTTTTGAAGGCCCTTACCGGTTTTACTTCTACGCTTCAGACCACAAGGAACCGGTTCATGTGCATGTGAGCAGGGATGATAAAGAAGTAAAAATATGGCTGGAGACGCTCGAAGTCGCATTCAATCGTAAGTTCAGCCAGAAAGAAATCCGGGATATTATAAGGATCATAGAAAGACGCAGACAAGAAATTGAGGATAAATGGAATGACTTCTTTGCTAAATGAATTGGAAAAATCACTAACGGCTAAGATCGAAGATGTGGGAGTTGATAGTGATTTCGTAACCTTCAGGCTAAATGACGGGCGAGTGATCTCTTTTCCGGTTACCTGGTCGCCAAGATTGTTGCACGGCACCATAGAAGAGAGAAATCACTGGGAGTTGATCGGCGGCGGCTTCGGGGTTCACTGGCCGAATCTGGATGAAGATATCAGCCTGGCGGGGGTTCTTTTAGGATTGCAATCTGGCGAAAGTAAAAAATCTTTTCAACGCTGGCTTCAACAACGCAAGGAGACTGTGGATTCCCTTGCCGGGTAACGATTTCCCTTGCCACCCCCAATACCCTGGACGGTAGCTACTCAAGTAGCCTCATAGCTTCCGCAGCTTGCGGCGAATTTCCCGCAAGGTCTGCTGGGCAATCGCGTCGTTAGGGCTTAAATCCACTAACTGCTGGTAGTATTCCTCCGCCTGGCCAAAGCGTCCCAGGCTCAAATAGATCTTCCCCACCGTTTCCAGGGCTTCTTTATCCTGAGAATTTTTTTTCAACTTATCGATGGCTTCGTTGAGCACCATCTGCACGATATCGATATAACGGTACGGTTCGCCTAACTTCGGATTCGCGGCAAAGTAGTCCGGTTCGATCTTTACCACGATTTTGAATTCCTCCAGCGCCGGCTCGTATTTGCCCTGGCTGTCGTAAAGCTTGCCCAACCGCATGTGCGCCTGGGACAAATCCGGTTTTTGGGCGATAGCCTTCTTGTAAAAATATTCCGCGCTATCCGGCCGGGAAAGATTCTCGTAGGTCAGGGCCAGGTTGTAGCTGGCTTCGTAGAAGCGTTCATCGTATTGCAAAGCGGTGCGGTAGGCGCCGATCATGGTGCGGTAAATTTCTTGCGGGTCCTGGATGCGGGATTTTTCGCGCAGGTCTTCCAAACCCTGGAGGGGGGTGCTCAACGGGATAGAGGTAGGCCCGTTGGAGCCTTGGGGGACATATTGCACTTCCAACAGGGACCAGAAAGCGTCCACAATTTCCGCCAGCGCCCCGCGGCGGTAAATGGCGTTTCCGAGGTTGAAGTGCGCGGTTGCAAAGGTGGGTTTCAGCTTGATCACTTTCCGGAACTCGATAATCGACTCCTCGAACAAGTTCAGCGCGTAATAGGCTTCTCCCAGGGCGTTATGCGCCTGGTAATAATCCGCATCCAGGTCGGTCGCTTTGCTCAACGAGGTGATGGCCGCCTTGAACCATCCCCGCTTCATCTCCGCCAGCCCTTTCTGGTAGTGAGCGGGGGCGTAATTGGGGTTGATCTCAATGGATTTTTCCAGCGATTGAATCCCTTTTTTCAAGGAATCGGTTCGAGTATAGAGAATTCCCAGGTAGTAATGGCTGCGGTCATGTTCCGGGTTCAATTCCAGGGTTTTTCGGAATTCCTCTAAAGATTTCGGGTATTCTTTACCCAGGTAATAGATAACCCCCCGGCCATAATAGGCTTTGTAAAAAGTGCGATTCTTTTCGATAACGCTGTTGAATTGCTGAAGCGCCTTCTCATAGGAGCGGCGTTCGTAATACAAATTCCCCAGGTTGTACTGCGCTTCCCAGAATTCCGGGTCTTCCTGCAAGGCCTGGTGGAAATATCCCGCAATGACTTCCAGGGGAGAATCATGCTCGATTTCTAAAAACGCCTTGCAGTAAGATTCAAAAGCGGAAATTGAGCGGGTCGATTTTTTGCGCAAAATATCCTCTTCCGCCGGGGAGAGGCTGATTTGCATGATCTCGAAACCTTTGCGCACCGCTTTTTCCAGAAATGCAAACACTTCATCAGGGGAACCGCTATAGGATTCTTCCAGGATGGAGGCGCCGGTATAAGTGCTGACCATCCGCACCTGCATCGCCAGTTGAGTGTTCTCTATCCGGTAATTTCCCAGGATCAGAACTTCGATCCCGGTCGCTTTTCCGATGGAGAACGCTTTACGGGGATCGATCCCGCTGGAGAGATCGATCTCGGACTGGCTTAAAATAGTTTTCAGGGTCTGTTTTTCGTAAACCGTTAGAGAGCTGATTTCGGCAAGCTTGGTATAGAGGATCTGGTCGATACCGTACCCCATCCATTCATAACGGGAAGCGCCCTCATTGCGAAAGGGCAGGATGCCGATGGTGCGGTCGGACTGGCAAATCCCTGCGGAGGTTAGAAAAATCCCGGCCAGTAGGGCAACAACAGTTGCAAGACGGACATTTCTCATTACTTTTCCCAAAGTATAACTAAAACATCATTGGTTCTATCAAATTTTTTCGCCACATCCATGCAATCTATTTTCGTCCTGAGAAAGACTTAACTTGATACATAAATTGAAAATAAAACATAAGCAGACCCGGAAGATTTTCCAATAATTTTGTCATATAGTTTTAGCAAACCCCGGTTCCCTCCCGGCCCGTTCCCCAGGCTACTGAGAAAATGTAAGGGTTGCCGGTGAATGCAAAAACTTTACAGGTCACTATTTTGGATTTGAGTTTCTCAATTTTCAGGCTCCCACCTTTTTTGATGGTCCCGCAGGCCTTTCCCGAAGCGGTCCAGAAAAATAATTTTCCATAGCATACCTCATCGATGGTCTTTATTTTTAAACCTTTTTTAAAAATTTGGGAATTATGAGCAAATTCTAACCGATAAAACCAATCAAAAGGAGTGAGTAATGAATTACCACGTCAAGGATTTGAAACTCGCCAAGGAAGGAAAAAGGCGGATCGAATGGGCCGATAACGATATGCCCGTTTTAACAGAAATCCGCAGCCGCTTTGAAAAGGAAAAACCCCTGGCGGGTAAAAAAATGGCCGCCTGCCTGCACATTACCGCGGAAACCGCCAACCTGGCCCGTACCTTGAAAGCGGGCGGCGCGGACCTGGTGCTGTGCGCTTCCAATCCCCTCAGCACCCAGGACGACGTGGCGGCCGCGCTGTGGGAACACTACGGCATCGGAATTTTTGCCATTAAAGGGGAAGATAATAAAACCTATTATGAGCACATCCATGCCTGCCTGAAGCACGATCCGGTGATCACTATGGACGACGGCGCCGACCTGGTCTCGGTGCTGCACAAGGAATATCCGGAAAAGTGCAAGCAAATTTACGCTTCTATGGAAGAGACCACCACCGGGGTCATCCGCCTGCGCGCCATGCACAAAGACGGCGCTTTGAAACTGCCGGTGTTTGCAGTGAACGATGCCCAGACCAAGTATCTGTTCGATAACCGCTACGGCACCGGCCAATCCACGGTGGACGGGATCATCCGCGCAACGGATATTTTGCTGGCCGGGAAAACCGTGGTGATTGCTGGTTACGGCTGGTGCGGCCGCGGGGTCGCCACCCGCATGAAGGGACAGGGCGCGAACGTGGTCATCACCGAGGTCAACCCCATCCGGGCGCTGGAAGCGGCGATGGACGGTTTTTGGGTGCTGCCCATGGAAAAAGCCGCGCCCATCGGGGACCTGTTCGTGACCCTTACCGGGAATATCAACGTGCTGCGCAAAGAGCATTTCCAGGCCATGAAAGACGGCGCCATGGTGGCCAATTCCGGGCATTTTAACGTGGAAATCGATATCCCCGCCCTGGAAAAGCTGGCTGCGGAAACACGCAAAGGAGTGCGCCAGTTCGTGGACGAATACCGTCTGAAGGGCGGCAAACGCATCTTTTTGCTGGGCGAAGGCCGCCTGATCAACCTGGCCGCGGCGGAGGGCCACCCCGCCAGCGTGATGGACATGAGCTTCGCCACCCAGGCGCTGGTCACCGAATACGCCCTCAAGCGCAAATTGAACGCGGACGTCTATGATGTGCCCCGGGAGATCGAAGACTATATCTCCGTTCTCAAGCTGAAAACCATGGGCATCGAAATCGACGCCCTTACCGCAGAGCAGGTTAAATATCTTAATTCCTGGGAAATGGGCACGTAAGCGTGTTCGGGTGTTATGGTGTTCAGGTGTTATTGTTTTAATCGTTTCGAGTTCCGGCTTTTGAGTTTCGAGTTACGGAAACACTAACCGACACTCAAACCTCTTAACCACTCGAACACACGCGCACTTGAACACCATAACACCGAATTTATTCCAGCGCATAGACATACCCGTCTTTGCTCCCGAAATAGATCACGCCTTCATGGATCGCCGGGGAGGAAAAGATGCGCCCCGCGGTGGAAAACCGCCATTTTTCGTCGCCGATAAGCGCGTCCAGGGCGTAGAGGTTGCCGTTGGCCGCCCCGAAATACACCATCCCCCCGGCCAGGGCCGGCGATGAATCTACCGGCTCGTTCAGGATGAAGCGCCATTTCTCCGCGCCGGTAAGGGCGTTCAGGGCGTAGAAGTTACCGTCTTTGCCGCCGAAAAACACGGTATTTTCATACACCGCCGGGGAAGATGCGACCTGGTCCCCGGTCTGGAACTTCCAAACCTCCCGGCCGGTTTTAGCGTCGAGAGCGTAGAAAAAACCGTCCAGGCTGCCGAAGTAAACCATGTTTTGATATACCGCCGGGGAAGAAATGACCCAGTTGGCGGTTTTGAAGCGCCATTTTTCCGCCCCGTTGGATTTATTCAGGGCGTAGAGATGCCCGTCCCAACTGCCCACGTACACCAGGTTATTCGAGATCGCCGGGGAAGAGCTGATCCCCTCTCCGGTTTTGAAACGCCATTTTTTCTCGCCATTCTCGCTGTCCAGGGCATAGAGGAAACCGTCCATGCTCCCGAAATATAGCGTTCCCCCGGCAATAGCAGCCGAAGAAGAAATCCCTCCCCCGGTTTGATAGCGCCATTTTTCTGCCCCGGTTTGCACATCCAGGGCATAGAAATTCCCATCCGCGCTGCCGATATATACCATGTTGCCGGCAACCGCTGCCGACGCGCTAATCTCTCCGGCGGTAGTAAACTCCCACCTTTTCTCCCCGCTCAACAGGTCGATGGCGTAGAAATGCCGGTCCAGGCTGCCCACTAACAGCACTCTCCGGTCCGTCACCGGGGTGGAGCGCACCCATTCCCCGGTCTGGAAACGCCACTTAAGCGTAACCGAATCCGACGCCGCCCGGCCATTGTACACGCCGGTATTTTCCGAATTGCCGCGAAAGACCGCTCCGCCGCCGGACCCGGCGCCGCACCCGGCCAATAGAAAAATGGTCGCGCCTGACGCCACAAGGCGCATAAAAGCCACATTAATCATATAAATTTCCTCTCCGCCATTTCGAAACCGAGCATTTTCCCCTTTTCCATGCTGCACATCATCGGCAAAAATAATCAAAAAGTTGCCGCGGCAAGCAAATATTTTATTCTGCTGTCAGCCGCAAAGCTTGAAGTGGAAAACGTATTATGCAGTGCGTATGGGGTAAAATTCATACTTTACGATGCGCGTGATACAAAATGAGTCATTTGTGGGAGGTTTTAATGGCATTCACCCAAACACGTATCTGCCCAGGAACTCTCCCACGGAGAGTTTCTCCAAATCCGGGTAGGGAAAGATGATCCGCTGCTCCATGCGGGTGGGATCATAATAAGAGGGGGAACGCTGCGGCAGGGAATGCTCTTTTCTAAAATCGTACACGTAACAAATATCTTTTCCCGGGTCGGGAATGAACAGGAGATAGAAGCGGATATTCCCGCGCTGCGCTTCCGCAAACCCATCCTGCAGCAGTTCCCGGTAGGAGAGATATTGCCCGTGCCCGATGCCGGGGCCGATCTCTCCCACGAACAGTTTTTCTTCCACCAGCAGCAGGCGGTTGGCATGGGGATGGAAGAGCACAAAATCGATGTCGGTGCTGCCCACCCGCCCGTAGAGGTTTTTGCGCAGGAAGCGGCTCAGGGCGGACACTTCTTCGCTTTCCACGGTGCGGGCGGTGCTGGGCGAGAGCGGTTCATTGCCAACGCCTTTCAGGAGTTTCAAAAGGAAATCGGCGAACTCTTCGTGGCGATAAAATATTCTGCCGGAATTGTTGCGCAGGTTTTTGATCTGAACTTTCTCTCCGCTGAAAAACACATTTCCGAAGCGGATGGATTCGTTAAAGAAAGGGATGATTGCCGCCAGGCCGGTATCTTTGTATTCCGCAGGAGTGGCGCAATCCTGTAGAAAAATATACCGGGAAGCCGGGTCGGGATTGATCCGCCGCAGGCAGGTGGCGAAAAAAAGGTTCCGGAAGATGCGCATATCCAGCCTCTCCCTCAGCACGCTTTTCCGGGAACCGAAGATTTCGTCTTTAACCGGTTTAGCCATGGTCGCTGCACTGCATTATCTTATTGGGTATCAATTCTTCAAGTAGGCAGTAGGCAATATGCAGGATGCAAGCTGCCTACTGCCTACTGCCCACCGCCCCCATGCTCCAACAGCACTTTCCCGATGCTCTGGCGCGATTCAATGAACGTGTGCGCTTGCGCGGCCTGCTCGAAGGGGAATATTTTGCCAACCACCGGGTGGACGTCTTTTTCGATTACGAATCGGCGGAGATTCTGGAAAATCTCCAGGGTGCGTTCGGGATTGGCGAGCAGGTAACCCAGGTGAGTAGCCATCACCGCGGCGGTTTTGTGGGCCAGATTCATCAGGCTCACCCGGGGAATATCCCGCCAGGTTTTCCACCAGGAGAAGGGATTCCATTTCTTTAAGTCTAAGCTGGCAAAACCGGCCACGGCCATACGCCCGAAAGGATTCAACAGGCGCAGGCTCTCCCGGTACACCGCGCCGCCCACCATCTCTAAAACCACGTCCACCCCGCCGCTGACTTTTGCCAAGCGCTCAAAACAGTTTTCTTCCCGGTAATTGAAGGCCCCGGCAGCGCCGAGATTTTTGAGAAATTCGATCTTCTCTTTGCTTCCGGCCAGGGCGTACACGGCGCAGCCCGCCTTTGCCGCCAGTTGCACCGCGGCAGTGCCCACCCCTCCTGCGGCGGCGGTTACCAGCACTTTCTCGCCCGCTTCCAGTTTAGCCAGGGAAAACAAACTCACCCAGGCGGTCATAAAATTGATTAAGAAAGCGGCGTTCTCGGCCATGCTGAAATGCTCGAAAGCGGGAACCGCGCGTACCTGGGGCAGGGCGATTTTTTCCGCATAAGCGCCGTTCTGCGACCCCACCATCACCTTCTGGCCGATCCGCGCCGCCTCCACCCCCTCCCCCACCGCCTCGATGACCCCGGAACCTTCCATGCCCAGGATGTAGGGGCGTTTCACCGCCCAGCCGTACAATCCCTTTCGGGAGAGAATCTCCGCGTAATTGATGCCCGTAAAGTGCAGGCGCACCAGCACTTCTCCTTTGCCGGGGATGGGATCGGAAACCTCTTCCGCAACCAGCACGCCCGGCCCGCCGGATTTTCGCAACAAGATCGCTTTCATCGCATTCGCCCCATAGATCACAAGAAAATCGCATTTCTGCGCCAAATATGAAAGAAGTTTAATTTTTGGGTTGGAGAAGTTTGGATAACCCGGAATAATAATATATCAAACTTGAATTTTTGACTTCTCTGACGCATATTGTCAGCAACCGGTAAGGAGTTTATTTATTAAAGGAGATCTCACTGTGGCATCTCATTCATACAAAGAAATATTAGATAACATCCAAAAAATGGCTCCTTCCGAGCAGTTTCAGTTATTAGAAGAGCTCGTGAAACTCCTGCGGGGTCAAATTTCCCCCCGCTCCAGGCGTAGCATACTTGAATTGCGCGGCTTGGGCAAAGAAATTTGGAGAGACATAAAAGTAGAAGACTACATTAGCCGGGAACGTAATTCGTGGAATGGATAAAACAACTGCGTGGGAGAGTGGTAGGTTTAGATACCGCTCCTTTGATTTATTTCATTGAAGAGAACTCAGAATATCTGACGCTTGTCGAACTATTCTTCGAATCACTCGACAGAGGCGAATTTCAAGCAGTGACTTCAACGGTAACCGTTATAGAAGTGCTCGTGCACCCGTTTCGCCAAAACAATCAGGAGTCGGCTGATAAATACCGTGATATTTTATATCACGCCGATGGTCTGCTTTTATATGAACTTTCTCAAAGTGTTGCTGAACGAGCAGCACGATTACGAGCAGAATATAATCTTCGTACTCCGGATGCCATCCAATTAGCAACTGCCCTTCAGGCAAATGCTTCGTTTTTTCTTACCAACGATATTGGCCTTCCCAAAATCCCCGGAATCGAAATACTGGTGCTGGATGAACTTAAAAAATAACCCGAAGAATTTCTCTCACCCCGATCTCCAAATTCGAAATTTGGTTTACCTCGCCATCGGCTCCGCGCTGGGCCTGGGGCTTTCGCCGGTTGCTCCCGGCACCCTGGGGGCGCTCCTGGGCGTGTTGATTCACCTGATCGCGGTTTCCTACCTGCCCGCTCCCTTTTATATTATCGTATTGATCATCGCGCTGCTGCTGGTCAGCGTTGCCAATCACCTGCTCACTCCCTGGGCGCGGGAATACTGGGGCAGCGAAGACCCCCGTCACTTCGTGCTGGATGAGATCGCCGGGTATTTGATGGTTCCGATTCTCTTTCACCAGTGGGCGCCCTGGAAAGTTGCCCTGGGGGGATTTGTGCTGTTCCGCTTTTTTGACATCGTGAAAATCCCCCCGGCGCGCCAGATCGACCGGAACATGAAAAACTCCTGGGGAATTTTGTTAGATGACCTGGTCAGCGGGGCTTACGCGGCGCTGGTCCTGTATGCGCTTTGGTTCTTTGGTTTTTGAGTGTTCGGGTGTTTTAGTGTTTTAGTGCGCAATGCGATCCCACTAAAATACCATAACACCGAAACACTACGAACTTTCCGCTTCCGCCGGTTCGATAATGGCCGACATGGAACCCTGGCAGCGGGGAATCCGCCAGTCCGCCCCGTAGGCGTGAATCTGGTCGCGCTTGAATTCCGCACGTTCCTTGGTGGCGGTGTAAACGATCACCCGCCCGGTGGCGTCCACCTCGCAGGCCATCTGGAAAGCGGTTTCCCGGCTGTGCCCGAAAAGCTTCCGCAGCATCTCGATCACGTAATCGTAGGTGTGGTCGTCATCGTCTAACAGCACCACGTTGTAGCGCGGAATCAGCCTGGGGGTGCTTTTATCTTTTTTGGATTTCTTTTCCCTGGTTTTCGGCGGGGCAATAGTTTCCACGTCTGCCGCTGCCATGTTGCCTCCTCATTCATTCTATGCACCCTCGCTGGACGGATAAAGGGCCATTCAACTATCCAACTTTTTACCCTCTTTCCCCCGGTTGCCCGGCGAATCTGTGATGATTATAGCTCCGCGAACATTTTTTTCAAAGCACTAATGTAACACAACAATTGAAATTCTTGATCGTTCCTCGACCTGATCGGCCTGACAATTGTCACTCTGAGCGAATTCTGCGGGCAGCAACTTACTTTCAAGATCAATCATCATGCAACACGAATGCGAATAAACATGAATCTTTGGAATTGAATTTTAAGAATGATATATTCCGCCATCTATTTTACAGAAGCAGTAAGATTCCTGGGTTAACGCTTTTAATGAAAGGACCTTGTCAATGAAACGAATTTTAACCAATCGAGCCGTTTGGAGATCAATGCCGGGATTGATCCTTGTATTGGCGCTTGCCTTCAGCCCCGCCCTGCATGGACAGGAGGCCCCGGATACCTACCGCGAGGTGCGGGTGTACATCAACAGCCGGGCGGAGATTGCGGCGCTGCAAGAGGCCGGCCTGGGGCTGGATCATCTCCATTTCGGGGAAAACTACTTCGACGCAGTGTTGAATTCCCAACAATTGGAAGCGCTGAAATCTACCGGCAAACAGTTCGATATTTTGATCGAAGACCTCTCCGCTTACTACGATCAAAACCTGCGCATGAGCGCGGAAGAGTTGGGAATCCTGGAAAACGAGATGAAAACCCGCTACCCCGCGGCGGAAGGCTTCGAGTTCGGCAGCATGGGCGGCTACTACACCTTTGCGGAAGTTGTCACGGAGCTGGATTCCATGCGGTTGCTCTATCCCAACCTAATCTCGGTGAAACAATCCATCGGCTCCTCCATCGAAGGCCGCCCGATCTGGATGGTGAAGATCTCCGACAACCCCGACGTTGACGAAGGGGAGCCGGAAGTGCTCTACACCGCCCTGCACCACGCCCGGGAGCCGCAGAGCATGGCCACCCTGCTGTATTTCATGTATTACCTCTTAGAAAACTACGGCAGCAATCCGGAGGCCACCTTCCTGGTCAACAACCGGGAGTTGTATTTCGTGCCGGTGTATAACGTGGATGGCTACGTCTATAATCAACAGACCAATCCCAACGGGGGCGGCTACTGGCGCAAGAACCGCCGCAACAACGGCAACGGCACTTTTGGGGTGGATTTGAACCGCAACTACGGCTACCAGTGGGGCTACGACAACAGCGGCTCCAGCCCCACACCCGGCAGCGAGACCTACCGGGGAACCGCTCCCTTCTCGGAGCCGGAAACCCAGGCGATGCGGGATTTCTGCAACGCCCGGCAGTTCAAGTTAGCCTTGAATTACCATACCTACGGGGATTTGCTGATCTACCCCTGGGGCTACATCAACGCCCTCACCCCGGATCATCCCCAGTTCCTCTCCCTGGCGGTGGCCATGACCCAGCACAACGGCTACGCCCACGGCAACTCCTCGCAACTGCTCTACCCGGTCAACGGCGGCTCCGACGACTGGATGTATGGCGAGCAAACCAGCAAGGGAAAGATTTTTTCCATGACCCCGGAGGTGGGGTCCAGCTTCTGGCCCAGTCCCAGCCAAATTTATCCCCTGGCGCAGGAGAATTTGATTCCCAACTTATTATTAGCCCGGGGCGAGGGAGTGATCACCGCGGATGATTTGGACCCCCTGCCGCCCGGCAACGTAACCGCTTACAGCGATTACACCACCCCCGCTTCCATGCTGCTCAGCTGGGATGATCCCGCCTCCTTCGCCGGGGGCGATCCCCTGCTGCCCTCCCAGTTCACCATCGAAGTGGAGCGCGACGGGGCGTTTATCGCCTCGGTTCCCGGCGGCGCAGAACAATATACTGACCTGGGGCTGAACGACGGCCAGCTTTACACCTACACGCTTTACACCAAAGTGATCGCTACGGACAGCACCAGCGAGACGGTAGGCGCGGCCTGGCACGCCGGCGGCTCGCCCATACCGGCAGCGCCGCAGAACCTGGCCTGCACTGCAACCACCACCACTGCCGCCCTCACCTGGGATGATCCCACCGCCCAGGAAGACGGCACTCCGCTGGATGATCTGGATCATATCAGTATTTATCGTAACGGAAACCTGGTCGCCACGGTATCCCCGGGCATGCAGAGCTTCACCGACACCCCGCCCCCGGGGTTCACCTACACTTACAGCGTGGCGGCGGTGGATAACGAGACCCCGCCGAATACGAGCGCGCCCAGCAACGCGGTGGAGTGCTTCGTCGGTTCTACCCCGGCGTTTTTAGTTTGGGTGGGGCCGGAGGCCAGCGGGGAGAGCGCGGCCAGCGGCGACAGCATCTTTACCGCCCTGGTCGCCAATGGAGTGAGCGCGTTTTTGAGCAACGATCTGTTTGAATTCGGAGCGAATTTGAGCATTTATGAAGGTATCTTCGTGGTTTTAGGAATTTTTCCCAACAACCACGAAATCGCCTCCGGCGACCCGGAAGGCCCGGCGCTGCAAGCGTATTTGCAGAACGGCGGGCGGATTTACTTAGAAGGCGGCGACTGCTTCAACTACGATCCGGAAGTGGGCGGTTACAACATCCGCCCCTGGTTCGGGCTGAATGACGGGCCGGACGGGAGCGACGACGTTGTGGGAGTAACCGGGTTGAACGACCTCTCGGCCTTCTCTTTCCCCTACGCGGGCGAGAGCAACTGGATGGACGAGCTTCAGCCGCAATCCGGCACAACCTCGATCTGGAAGAACAGCCAGAACGCGGATCTCAGCGGGGTATTCAAGGCGAATTACGGCAACGGGGGCAAATCTATCGGGGTGGTGCCCTCGTTCGGCGGGCTGGTGGATAATCCCGCGCCCCTTAATCCTGAAAGACGAACGGCTCCCGCGCATATCGCCGGGGCCCCGGGAATGGAAACCTTCAAAGCCCGCCCGCCCCGGGAAGAGCGGGAACCGTTTGTCAAGAAAGCAGCGTGGTATCCGGAATTGAAGCGAGAGCGGAATCCTTACGGAGAGGGTTATCGTTTTACCGCCGGGGGAATTGAAATTCTCGCCAACACCAAAGAAGATTTGATGGCCGCTTACCTGGATCTGTTAGAGTATTCTCCCGGCCTCGGCGCGGTGGCCGGGATGGTGAGCGCCCCGGCGCAAACGCCGCAGGGCTGCCCGGCGACGGCGGAGATCAAAGCAGACATGAGCCAGGCCTTGCCCCCCAACAATTACCTGGGCAGCTTCACCGCCACCTTGACCTGGAACCCGGCCTTGCTGCAATATACCGGAAATTCCGGGATGCTCTCCGGCTTCACCAGCATGATAAACGATAGTAATGCTGTAAACGGTTCTTTACTGTTCAACGGCGCCAGCGTAAGCGGGGCCACCGGCATGGTAGATTTATTGCACGTATATTTTACCGCTGTCGGCCCCGCCGGGAGCGCCGCGGCGCTGGATTTGGAATTCTTAGCTATAGTCGCCGCGGTCACCTTCACGGATCTGACGCCGGTCCTGACGGTGAATGACGGAAACATCAACATTACCGAAGGAGGGTTGTTGGGAGACGTCAACGGAGACCAGCAGGCCAACTCTACCGACGCACTGATGATCCTCTCCTACGACGCTGCGCTGCCGCTCCCGCAACCGGTATTGGACCGCATCAACGCCGGGTTTGGGGACGTGGATTCCAACGGCAGCACCAATTCTACCGATGGGCTGATCGTTCTATCGTATGACGCCAGCCTGCCCATTCCCTTCCCGGTCGGCCAGCCGGTTTGCCCCCCGGCAATTATAGCGCGACCCGCTGTCCCGGAATCGAATTCCGGGTCGGAATAATACCGGCAAATTACCCTGGGGGCAGTGCTGAACAATTAATGCTGGTTTGTGACGTTTTTTCTCGAGGGAGTGCTCCGAAGGAATGGCTTCGCCAAAAACTTCAGTTTTGCGTGTGTGGAATGCAAAGCTGAAGCTTTGCACTCCAACCAAAACGCAACTATGCTGCAAACGGGCATAAACTTCGCCTTTTACGCAGGCTAAGGCTGAGCCTCAGCCTTAGAAGAAAAGCGCAATTTGTGACCGCGCGAAGTATATAATCCTTAACGTGTATAGATGAAAATAAGGGGGCGCAGCACAAATTGCACATTTTACCTCAGCATATTAAGAACTGATGTTACGCAGGTTGAAAAAATTAACCACAGAGACACAGAGGGCACAGAGAAAATCAAACATCCAGTAAATCTTAGACCTCTTCGAGAAACCAAAATTTGAAGAGAATGACCAAAACTCTGTGATCTCTGTGTCTTTTGCATGGTGAGTTTATCGAACCATGTGGTAAAATGCGTAACATCAGTTAAGAA